>JALHLO010000037.1 GCA_022844525.1 Ramlibacter sp. | reverse complement strand
CGCGCGGTGGTGTCGCGCGGCGGCCGGCCGGACCTCGCGGGCCACGCCGCCCTCTCGGCGGTGCGCGCGTCCACCCTGCTGATCGTCGGTGGCGCCGACCGCGAGGTCATCGCCCTGAACGAGCAGGTGCTGCCCTGGCTGCGCTGCGAGCACCGCATGGAGATCGTGGCCGGCGCCACCCACCTGTTCGAGGAGCCGGGCACGCTGGAACAGGTGGCCGAGCTCGCCGCCGGCTGGTTCACCCGCCACTTGCAGGGAGCCGCGCTGTCGGCATGACGTCCCGCCAGGAAGTTTCCGCGATGAGCCTTCTTTCGCTGCGCGATGGCCCCCTGCTGCAGGGACTGCGGCAGCACCTGCGCGCCCTGCCCGCCGACGCCGCGGCCGACGAGCTGCTGGTGCAGCAGCTGTCCCGCGTGAAGCTGGCCCTGCTGGGCGAAGCCTCGCACGGCACCCACGAGTTCTATGCGGAGCGGGTGGCGCTCAGCCAGCGGCTGGTGCGCGAGCACGGCTTCAACGCGGTGGTCGTGGAGGCCGACTGGCCGGACGCCTGGCGCGTCAACCGCTACATCCGCGGCGGCTCCGGGGACGCGGACGCCGAGGCGGCGCTGTCCGGCTTCGAGCGCTTCCCGACCTGGATGTGGCGCAACACGGTGGTGCGCGACTTCGTCGAGTGGCTGCGCGAACACAACCGGGGCAAGCCGGTGTCGCAGCAGGTGGGCTTCTACGGCATGGACCTCTACAGCCTCTACCGGTCCATCGCGGCCGTGCTCGCGTACCTGGACCAGGCCGATCCCGAGGCGGCGCAGCGCGCGCGCAGCCGCTACGCCTGCTTCGACCATTTCGCCGAGGACAGCCAGGCCTACGGCTACGCGGCGAGCTTCGGCCTGCAGTCCAGTTGCGAGGACGAGGTGATCCAGCAGCTGCGGGACATGAACCGGCGCGCCGCCGAATTCCTGGCCGGCTCCAACGAGGACCGCGCGGACCTGTTCTACGCGCAGCAGAACGCGCGCCTGGTGCGCAACGCGGAGGAGTACTACCGCACCATGTTCCACGGGCGGGTGTCGTCCTGGAACCTGCGCGACAGCCACATGGTGGAGACCCTGCAGGCGCTGGACAAGCACCTCGCCGCGCTCGGCACGCCGGCGAAGATGGTGGTGTGGGCGCACAACTCGCACCTGGGCGACGCCAGCGCCACCGAGATGGGCGACATCGGCGAATGGAACGTGGGCCAGCTGGCCCGCGACCGCTGGGGCGAGCAGGCCATGCTGGTGGGCTTCAGCACGCACCACGGGACGGTCACCGCCGCCTCCGAATGGGACGGCGTGCACGAGCGCAAGCGCGTGCGCCCCGGCCTGCCCGGCAGCTACGAGGACCTGTTCCACGAAGTCGGCGAGCAGCGCTTCTGGCTGCCCTTGCGGGACAACGCGCCGCTGGCGGAACTGCTGAAGGAAAGGCGGCTGCAGCGCGCGATCGGCGTGATCTACCTGCCGAAATCGGAGCGCACCAGCCACTACTTCCACACGCGGCTGCCGGCGCAGTTCGACGCGCTGATCCACGTCGACGAGACCAGGGCCGTGGAGCCGCTGGTGCCGGAGCCCACGTGGCATGCGGGCGAGCCGGCGGAGACGTATCCGTCGGGGCTTTGACCGGGTAAAGGTGTCGCGGTTCGGCGCTGCGCGCGCTCACCACGACCTACAGGCTCAGCGTAGGTCGTGGTGAGCGGCGCAGCCCGAACCGCGACAGCGTGCTCAGGCCGCCATCGGCGCGCTCACGCCGCTGTCCCGGCCGCGCCGCGACTGGCGCAGCACCAGGACCAGGCCCACCACGCCGAAGATCACGAACCAGACGAACGACCAGTTGGCGATCGAGCCGCCCAGGAAGGTCCAGTCCACCTTGGAGCAGTCGCCGCTGCCGCGGAAGATCATGGGGATGGCGCGCTGCAGCGGGAAGGTCTCGATCATCCCGTAGAAGTCGCGGCCGCAGGCCGAGACCTCCGGCGGGTTCCACTGCAGCCAGGACTGTCGGGCCGCGACGAACGCGCCGAAGCCGGCGAGCAGCACCATCAGGCTGCCGGCGGCCATGTGCGCGCCGCGCGCCTTGAGGGCGGCCCCCACCGCCGCCGCCACCGCGATCAGCACCAGCGCATAGCGCTGCACGATGCACATCGGGCAAGGCTCCAGCCCCACCACGTGCTGCAGGTACAGCCCGAAGGCCAGCAGGGCGACGCTGATCGCGGCCACCGTGCCCAGCACGCGCCGGGGCGCCGCATCGAACCAGTCCAGGATCTTTCCGCTCATTCTTCCAAGCTCCTCCCGGCGGCCGGCCCTCTCAGATGCCGGCGCCGCTCTCCAGGAACACACGGGCCTGCCGCGGCGTCACCACCAGCGTCTCGCCCTCGCGCAAACCCATTTCCCTGAACTGCTGCGCGGGAATCTGCGCCTCGATCAGGGGATCGGTCCCCGCATTCTGCGCCTGTTGGGTTCCCTCCTGAGGCAGAAGTTCCAGCCGTGCCGTGGGGCCGACCACGATGGCGCGCTCCAGCGTCACCCGGATGCCGGTCGCCCCCGGGCCAGGCCGCTGCACTTCCAGGTCATGCGGGCGCACGTAGGCGAAGGCCCGGGTGTCCTGCACGTCGGCGTGTTCCGGCGAGTCGATCTGCATGCCCTTGAAGTGCACCTCGCCCTCGTGCGCGCGGCCGTGGAACAGGTTCACGTCGCCCAGGAAGCCGTAGACGAAGGGGCTGGCCGGATGGTCCCACACCTCCTGCGGCGAGCCGACCTGCTCGATGTTGCCGGCGTTCATCAGCACCACCCGGTCGGCCACCTCCAGCGCTTCCTCCTGGTCGTGCGTGACGAAGATCGAGGTCACGTGCAGGTCGTCGTGCAGGCGGCGCAGCCAGCGGCGCAGTTCCTTGCGCACCTTGGCGTCGAGCGCGCCGAAGGGCTCGTCGAGCAGCAGCACCTTGGGCTCCACGGCCAGCGCGCGCGCCAGCGCGATCCGCTGGCGCTGGCCGCCGGACAGCTGCGAGGGGAAGCGGTCGGCCAGCCAGTCCAGCTGCACCAGGTTCAGCAGGTCGTGCACCTTCTGCCGGATCTGCGCCTCGCCCGGGCGCTGGCCACGCGGCTTCACCCGCAGGCCGAAGGCCACGTTCTCGAACACCGTCATGTGGCGGAACAGCGCGTAGTGCTGGAAGACGAAGCCGACCTGGCGCTCGCGCACGTGCACGTCGGTGGTGTCCTCGCCGGAGAACAGGATGCTGCCCGCGTCCGCCGTCTCCAGGCCGGCGATAATGCGCAGCAGGGTCGTCTTGCCGCAGCCCGAGGGGCCCAGCAGGGCGACCAGCTCGCCCGAGGCGATGTCCAGGGACACGTCCTTCAGCGCGCGGAAGTCGCCGAAGTTCTTGCTGACGTTGCGGATCTCGATGCTCATGGTGCGTTTCCTTGGAGGGCCTGCGGGCGCTCGGGCGGCATCTCGGCGGCCGCCTTCATGTCGCGTTCCTGTTTCCACTCGGCCAGCGACTTGATCACCAGCGTGACCACGGCCAGCAGCGCCAGCAGCGAGGCCACCGCGAAGGCGGCCACCGACTGGTATTCGTTGTAGAGGATTTCCACGTGCAGCGGCATGGTGTTGGTCTGCCCGCGGATGTGGCCGGAGACCACCGACACCGCGCCGAACTCGCCCATGGCCCGGGCGTTGCACAGGATCACGCCGTAGATCAGGCCCCACTTGATGTTGGGCAGCGTCACGTGGCGGAAGGTCTGCCAGCCGGTGGCGCCCAGCACGATGGCGGCCTGCTCCTCCTCGTTGCCCTGCGCCTGCATCAGCGGGATCAGCTCGCGCGCGATGAAGGGGAAGGTGACGAAGATCGTCGCCAGCACGATGCCGGGCACGGCGAAGATGACCTTGATGTCGTGCGCCGCCAGCCAGGGCCCGAACCAGCCCTGCGCGCCGAACACCAGCACGTAGATCAGGCCCGCCACCACCGGCGACACCGAGAACGGCAGGTCGACCAGCGTGGTCAGGAAGGCCTTGCCGCGGAACTCGTACTTGGCGATCGCCCAGGCCGCGGCGACGCCGAAGACCAGGTTCAGCGGCACCGCGATCGCCGCCGTGATCAGCGTGAGGCGGATGGCGGCCCAGGCGTCGGGCTCCTTCAGCGCCTCGACGTAGGCACCGAAGCCCTTGCGCAGGGCCTCGGTGGCCACGGCGGCCAGCGGCAGCACCAGGAACAGCAGGATGAAGGCCAGCGCGATGGTGATCAGCGTCCAGCGCACCCAGGGTGCCTCGGTGGTGCTGACGCGCTTGCGGGTGAGGTCGGTGGCCGCCATGTCAGGTGCCTCCCGAGCGCTTGCGCTGCCAGGTCTGCAGCGCGTTGATCACCAGCAACAGCACGAAGGAGAACAGCAGCATCACGGACGCGACCGCGGTGGCGCCGGCGTAGTCGTACTGCTCCAGCTTGCCGATGATGATCAGCGGCGTGATCTCCGAGACCATGGGCATGTTGCCGGCGATGAAGATCACCGACCCGTACTCGCCGATGGCGCGGGCGAAGGCCATCGCGAAGCCCGTGAGCAGCGCCGGCGCGATCGAGGGAAAGATCACCTTGGTGAAGGTCTGCAGCCGGGTGGCGCCGAGGCACATCGCGGCTTCTTCCAGTTCCTTCTCGGACTCCTCCAGCACCGGCTGCACCGTGCGCACCACGAACGGCAGGCCGATGAAGATCAGCGCGATCACCACGCCGTTGCGGTTGAAGGCCAGCTGGATGCCCAGCGGCTCCAGGTACTGGCCGATCCAGCCGTTGCCGGCCAGCAGCGCCGTCAGCGAAATGCCGGCCACCGCGGTGGGCAGCGCGAACGGCAGGTCCACCAGGGCATCGACGATGCGCTTGCCGGGAAAGGTATAGCGCACCAGCACCCAGGCCACCAGCAGCCCGAACACCACGTTCACCAGCGCCGCGATGAAGGAGGCGCCGAAGGTGAGCCGGTAGGCCGCCAGCACGCGCGGCGAGCTCACGGCGGCCCAGAACTGGTCCCAGGACATCGTGAAGGTCTTGAAGACCAGCGCCGACAGCGGGATCAGCACGATCAGGCTCAGGTAGAAGACCGTGTAGCCCAGGGTCAGGTTGAACCCGGGCAGCACCTTCCGGTTGCCGCCGCGCGATGAAGAAGGCGCCGCCGCCGTTGCCGGCAGCGGCGCCGCGAGTGCGCCACTCATGTGCCCTTACTTGACCGTGTAGATCTTGTCGAACTGCCCGCCGTCGTTGAAGTGCACCTTCTGCGCTTCGGACAGGGAGCCGAACAGCTCCTGCACGGTGAACAGCTTGATCTGCTTGAACTTGGCGTGCTTCTTCAGCACCGCCGGGTCCGTCGGGCGGATGTTGTGCTTCGCCGCGATCTCCTGGCCCTCGGGGGTGTACAGGAAGTTCAGGTAGGCCTTGGCCAGGTCCGCGGTGCCCTTCTTGGCCACCGTGCGTTCGACCACCGCCACCGGGTTCTCGGCCACGATGCTGGTCGACGGGTAGACCACGTCCACCTTGGCGTCGCCGAACTCGCGGTTGACGGACTCCACCTCGGACTCGAAGGTCACCAGCACGTCGCCGATGTTGCGCTGCAGGAAGGCGGTGGTGGCATCGCGGCCGCCGCGCGCCAGCACCGGCACGTTCTTGTACAGCTTGGCGACGAAGTCGGCCGCCTGCGCGTCGCTGCCGCCCTTCTTCTTCACGTAGCCCCAGGCGGCCAGGTAGGCGTAGCGGCCGTTGCCGCCGGTCTTGGGGTTGACCACCACGACCTTCACGTCGGGCTTGAGCAGGTCGTCCCAGTCCTTGATGCCCTTGGGGTTGCCGTTGCGCACCAGGAACAGCATGGTGGAAGTGGTCGGCGCCGCGTTGTGCGGGAAGCGCTTGGCCCAGTCCTTGGCGACCACGCCCTTCTCGGCGAGGAATTCGATGTCGGTCGTGGTGTTCATGGTCACCACGTCGGCATCCAGCCCGTCGGCGACGGCACGCGCCTGCGCGCTGGAGCCGCCATGGGCCTGTTCGACCTTGACGTCCTTGCCCGCCGTCTTCTTGTACCAGGGCACGAAGGCGGCGTTGATGTCCTTGTAGAACTCGCGCGCCACGTCGTAGGAGACGTTCAGCAGGGTCTGCTGCGCGGAGGCCAGGCCGCTGGCGGCCAGGGCCACGGAGGCCAGGAGGAGCTTGAATTTGTTCATGGGAGAGGAGGAAGACGGGCCCTGCGGCCCCCGGGACAGGGACTGCCCTCATTCGGATGAACAGATTGTGGAGACGCCCCCTTACGCCCGCAACGAATATCTCGTTGTTAATTTATGGCCGTCTCGGCATATAGGGGAACTCAGAGCAGCGGACGCAGCTCCCGCGCCGCCTCCTGCAGCCGGGGCAGCAGGTCCTTCTGAAGGGTCTTCGGTTCGAGCCGCTGCCGCGTCGTGACCACGTTCAACGCCGCCACCACCCGCCCGTCCATGTCCCGCAGGGGCACGGCCAGCGCATGCACGCCCAGTTCGTGCTCCTCGCTGGCCAGGCAGTAGTCCTGCTGCCGCACTTCCTCGATCAAGGCGCGGAAGGCGCGCGGCTCGACCACGGTGTGGCCGGTCAGGCGCGCGAGTTCGCGCCCCTTGAGCCAGGCGCCGAACTCCGCGCGGGTCTTCGCGGCCAGCAGCACGCGTCCGGTGGAAGTGGCATGCGCCGGCAGGCGCGCGCCCAGGTGCAGGCCGTAGGCGAGCTGGGCGGACCCGCTGCGCGCGACGATCACCACGTGGTCGCCGTCGAGCACGACGGTGGAGAAGGATTCCCCCGCCAGGCCGGCCAGCCGGTTGAGGATGGGCTGGATCGCCCGCGGCAGCCGCGACGACGCCAGGTAGCTGCCCGAGAAGCGCAGCACCTTGGGCGACAGCCAGAACCAGCTGCCGTCGGTTTCCAGGTAGCCCAGGTGCGCCAGCGTCAGCAGGTGCCGGCGCGCGGCGGCGCGCGTGAGCCCGGCGCGTTCGGCAGCCAGCGTGGCGTTGAGCCGCTGGCGCTGCGTGTCGAAGCTCTCCAGCACCGCCAGGCCCTTGGCCATGCCCGCGATGAAATCCACCCGCGCGATCGTCATGCCCCTCCACTCCGTGCGCGATCATCGCGCAGCTTGCGCAATGATCGCACAAGGCATGCGGGCGCCCCCTGTTCGCCCCCGCGGGCAGCGCCTAAGCTGCGGCGACAGGAGACTTTCACCATGACCCAGCGCACCCAGGTCGCCATCATCGGCGCCGGCCCCTCGGGGCTGCTTCTCGGCCAGCTGCTGCACAAGGCCGGCATCGACAACGTGATCATCGAGCGCCAGAGCGCCGACTACGTGCTGGGGCGCATCCGCGCCGGCGTGCTGGAGCAGATCGCGGTGGACCTCATGGACGAATGCGGCGTGGGCGCGCGCATGCACAAGGAGGGGCTGGTGCACGCGGGCATCGAGCTGCTGTTCAAGGGCGAGCGCCACCGCATCGACTTCCCCGGCCTCACCGGCGGCAAGACGGTGATGGTGTACGGCCAGACGGAGGTGACGCGCGACCTGATGGATGCGCGCTCCGCGGCCGGCCTGCCCACGGTGTACGAAGCGGGGGACAGCGTCAGCCTGCACGGCTTCGACGGCAGCAGCCCGGTGGTGCGCTACCGCAAGGACGGCCGGGAACACGAGCTCGCCTGCGACTTCATCGCCGGCTGCGACGGCTACCACGGCGTCAGCCGCGCCAGCGTGCCGAAGGACGCGATCCGCGAATACGAGAAGGTCTATCCCTTCGGCTGGCTGGGCCTGCTGGCCGACGTGCCGCCGGTGTTCCACGAACTGATCTACGCCAACACCGACCGCGGCTTCGCCCTGTGCTCGATGCGCAGCCCGACCCGCAGCCGCTACTACGTGCAGGTCCCGCTGACGGACAAGGTGGAGGCGTGGTCGGACGAGGCCTTCTGGAACGAACTGCGACTGCGCCTGGACCCCGAGGCGCGCGAGCGCCTGGTGACCGGCGCCTCGCTGGAAAAGAGCATCGCGCCGCTGCGCAGCTTCGTCGCCGAGCCGATGCGCTTCGGCCGCCTGTTCCTCGCCGGCGATGCCGCGCACATCGTGCCGCCGACCGGGGCCAAGGGATTGAACCTGGCGGCGTCGGACGTGAAGTACCTGTCCTCGGGGATCATCGAGCACTACCGGGAGCGCAGCAGCGTCGGCCTGGACCACTACTCCGACCGCGCGCTGCGCCGCGTGTGGAAGGCCGAGCGCTTCTCGTGGTGGTTCACGCAGCTGATGCACAAGTTCCCGGGCGAAGGGCCCATCGGGCAGAAGCTGCAGGAGGCGGAGCTGGACTACCTGGTGAATTCGAAGGCCGCTTCGACTTCGCTTGCGGAGAATTACGTGGGGTTGCCGCTCTAGGGTGCGTTCCTTCAGGGCGGCTGCAAATCCGCGTGCCGGTGGGCTGGGGCGCGCTGGGAGGGTGTCCCCTCGCGCTGGCGCGCTGCGGGGCAGACCTGCGATGGCCGGGCGGGCGGGCCCGCGGCTGAACTCGCTGCATGTTTGGCTGCTGCGCAGCCAAACACTCCGCTCAACCAACATCCGCGAGTCAGAGACGTACGCCTGGCTCGATTCGCCTGCGGCTCTCGTAGCCATGCTGCCCGCCCGCCCGGCCATCGCAGGCACCCTCCCCTTATGCGCGCCCCAGCCCACCGGCACGCGGATTTGCAGCAGCAGGGCGGTGGTGCACTGCCCTTTCGCAGAGCGTGCCCTGCGTCGCGGCAGGCGGTGTGCGGTGTGGGGCCGCATGAAGGGGTGGCGCCTGGAAGGCTGGTCCGTAGCGCGCCAGCGCGAGGGGACGCCATCCCAGCGGCCCCACACCGCAGACCGCCTCCGCGACGCCGCCCTGTTGCTCGAAGCGAAAGCAAAAGCGGCCCGAACGGGCCGCCTCTGAAGAAGCCTTGGACCCCGCGCCTCCGCGGGGACGACGATCAGTCCGCGAACTTCCCGCCGGCGCGAATCACCGGCCCCCACTTGTCGATCTCCGACTTCAGGTGGGCCTGCAGCGCCTCCGGCGTGTTGGTCCGGTCATCGACGATCTCGGCGCCGAGGTCGTCCATGCGCTTGACCACGTCGGGGTCCTTCAGTGCCGCGCGCACCGCCTGGTTCATGCGGTCGATGACGGGCTTGGGCGTGCCCTTGGGCGCGTAGACGCCGTGCCACACCACCACCTCGAAGTCCTTGAGGCCCTGCTCATGCAGCGTCGGGGCGTTGGGCAGCACCTTGACCCGTTTCTTCGTGGTCACGCCATAGAGCTTCACGGTGCCGCCCTTGATCTGCGGCACGGTCTGCGTGGTCTGGTCGCACATCACGTCGACCTGGCCGCCCAGCAGCGCGTTCATCGCCGGCCCGGTACCCTGGAACGGCACTTCCGTCAGGTTCACGCCGATGGCGCGCTGGAACATCATCCCGCACAGCTGCGACACGGCGCCCAGGCCGGCGGTGGCCAGGTTGATCTTTTCCTTGTTGGCCCGGATGTAGGAGACCAGCTCCTGGAAGTTGTTGGCCGGGAAGTCCTTGCGCGCCAGCAGCGTCATGGGCACCTCGACGGCCTGGCTCACGTACTCGAAGTCCTTCATCGCGTCGTAATTGAGCTTGCGATACAGGGCCGTGGACGTCGCCATGCCGTTGTGGTGGATGAAGAAGGTGTAGCCGTCGTTCGGCGCCTTGGCCACGTAGGCCGCGGCGACGTTGCCGCCGGCACCCAGCTTGTTTTCCACCACGACCGTCTGGCCGAGCGACTTGGTCATGGAAGCGGCCAGCGTGCGGGCCACGACGTCCGTGGGGCCGCCGGCGGCGAAGGGCACCACCAGCGTGACGGGCTTGCTGGGCCAGGTGCCCTGCGCCTGGGCCAGTGCGGCCGTGGCGAGGCCCAGCACCGTGATCATGGTTCGCTTGAACTGCATCGTTTTTTCTCCTGTGAATGGCTGCCGGCAGCCACCGGCATTCCCCGGGAGGGTAGCCGCGGCCAGGTCATCCAGCATCGGGGAGTACCCCGACCGCAGGCGACCGCCGTGCCGCCCGCCCTCTGCTAGCCTTCGCGCATGAGCCGCTCCCACGCCCCTCTCCACGGACTGCGCATCCTGAGCCTCGCGCTCAATCTCCCGGGGCCCGCCGCCTTGATGCGGTGCCGCCGCATGGGGGCCGCGTGCACGAAGCTGGAGCCGCCGTCCGGCGATCCGATGGGGCACTACAACCCGGCGGCGTACGGCGAGCTGCACGAAGGCGTCAGGGTGCTGCAAGGCGACCTGAAGACGCAGGAAGGACAGGAGCTGCTGCACCGCGAGCTCGCCCGCACCGACGTGCTGCTCACGTCCTTCCGCCCCTCGGCGCTGCACAAGCTCGGGCTGGCGTGGAAGGAGTTGCACGGCCGCTACCCCTCGCTGTCGCAGGTGGCGATCGTCGGCGCGCCGGGCGCGCGCGCGGAGGAGCCCGGCCACGACCTCACCTATCTCGCGGACAACGGCCTCGTGCCGGGACTCGAACTGCCGGCCACGCTCTACGCGGACATGAGCGGCTCGCTCATGGCCAGCGAGGCCGTGCTGCAGGCCGCCCTGCGCAAGCACGAGCGCTACGCGGGCGGCGGCGATCCCCATCCCGAAGGTCTCTACCTCGAAGTCGCCCTGTCCGATGCGGCGGCCTACCTCGCCCTGCCTCGCCGCTGGGGACTCACGCAGCCCGGCGGCTCCGTGGGCGGCGCGCATGCCGGCTACCGCGTCTATCCCTGCAAGGACGGGCGCGTGGCGGTCGCGGCGCTGGAGCCGCATTTCGCGGCGCGCCTGTGCGAAGCCGCGGGCCTGTCGGGCAGCGACGCCAGGAGCATGTTCCGGCCGGCCACGCATGCGGCCGTCGCCGCCTTCTTCGCGGGACAGACCCGCGCGGAGCTCGATTTCCTGGCGGTCGAGAAGGACCTGCCGATCCACACGATGGGCGCCTAGGCTAGGCGCCCTGCCCGGTGCCCGGTCGCGCCACGCCGGCGGCCTGCAGCACTTCCTCAACCTGGCGGTCCTTCTCTTCCCACAGCCCGGCCAGCCAGCGCGTGAAGGCACGGCGGAACGCCGGGTCCTTCGCGTAGTCGCTGGTCGCGAAGCCTTCGGGGATGGGCAGCTGCCGCAGCCGCACCGCGATGCCCGGCACCCGCCCGCACAGGAAGTCCCAGAAGGTGGGGATGCCGGCGGGATACACGATGGTGGCGTCCACCAGCGAGCGGAAGCGCCCGCCCATCGCGTTGAGCGTGAGCGCCATGGCGCCCGCCTTCGGCTTGAGCAGGTGGCGGTAGGGCGAGCCCTGCGCGTCGTGCTTGTCCGGCGTGAAGCGGGTGCCTTCGGCGAAGTTCATCACGCTGGTCGGCATCTGCGAGAACTTCCTGCAGGCGCGCAGCGTGGCCTCGTGGTCCTGCGCACGCAGCTCGGGGCGCTTGCGCAGCGCCTCCTTGCCGTGCCGGCGCATGAAGGGAAAGTCTAGCGCCCACCAGGCCAGGCCGATCACGGGCACGTAGATCAGCTGCTGCTTGAGGAAGAACTTCAGCAGCGGGATGCGGCCGCGCAGCACGTGCTGCAGCACGAGGATGTCCACCCAGGACTGGTGGTTGCAGTTCACCAGGTACCAGTCGTCCGCGTGCAGTTCCTCGCCCCCCTCGACGTGCCAGGCGGTGGGCAGGAGCAGGTGCATCCAGCCGCTGTTGCAGGCGACCCAGCCGTTGGCGAAGGCGTTGAGCACGGGGTCGATCGCCCGGCGTACCGGCGCGAACGGAAGCAGCAGTTTCACCAGCGCACCGGCGAGCAGGAGGGTGCACCAGAACAGCGTGTTCAGGACGAGCAACAGCACCGCCAGCACGCCGCGCAGGAAGGAAGGCATGGGGCCAGGCTCCGGACAGGGAAAGTTGCGATCATCCCGGCAAGCGCGCGCCGGGGACTTGTCGGGCGTCAAGGAAACGCCGGCGGGATCAGCGCGGCTTGCGCGGCGGCTTGGCGGCCCCGGTGACGCGCGGCGGCAGCCCGGTGTGCTGGGTGAGCACGCGGCCCTTGGCCGGCGCGCCGGTCGAGTTCTTGCGGCGCGGGCTGGCGTAGCTGCCGTCCGTGAGCGGCTGCCAGGTGGGGATGAGGTGGTGCCTGCCGTTGCCGATGAGGTCGGCCCGGCCCATGGCCTTGAGCGCCTCGCGCAGCAGCGGCCAGTTGTTGGGGTCGTGGTAGCGCAGGAAGGCCTTGTGGAGGCGCCGGCGGCGCTCGCCGCGCACGATGTCCACGGCCTCGCTGTCGCGCGTCACCTTGCGCAGCGTGTTCTTGCCCGAGTGGTACATCGCCGTGGCCGACGCCATCGGGCTGGGGTAGAAGGTCTGGACCTGGTCGGCGCGGAAGCCATTGCGCTTCAACCACAGCGCCAGGTTCATCATGTCCTCGTCGCTCGTGCCCGGGTGCGCGGCGATGAAGTACGGGATCAGGTACTGCTCCTTGCCCGCCTCGGCCGAGAACTTCTCGAACATCTGCTTGAAGCGGTCGTAGCTGCCGATCCCCGGCTTCATCATCTTCGACAGCGGGCCCTGCTCGGTGTGCTCGGGCGCGATCTTCAGGTAGCCGCCCACGTGGTGCTGCACGAGCTCCTTGACGTACTCCGGCGACTGCACGGCGAGGTCGTAGCGCACCCCCGAGCCGATCAGGATCTTCTTGATGCCCTTGAGCGCGCGGCCGCGGCGGTAGATCTTCACCAGCGGGCCGTGGTCGGTGTTCAGGTTCTGGCAGATGCCGGGGTACACGCAGCTGGGCTTGCGGCAGGCGGCCTCGATCTCGGGCGTGCGGCAGCCGATGCGGTACATGTTGGCCGTGGGGCCGCCCAGATCCGAGATCACGCCGGTGAAGCCCTCGACCTTGTCGCGGATCTCCTCCAGCTCCTGGATGATCGAGTCCTCGCTGCGGCTCTGGATGATGCGGCCCTCGTGCTCGGTGATCGAGCAGAAGGTGCAGCCGCCGAAGCAGCCGCGCATGATGTTCACGCTGAAGCGGATCATCTCCCAGGCCGGGATCTTCGCGCCGCCATACGCGGGATGGGGCGCGCGCGCGTACGGCAGGCCGAACACGTGGTCCATCTCCGCCGTGGTCAGCGGGATCGGCGGCGCGTTGAGCCACACGTCGCGCTCGCCGTGCGCCTGCACCAGCGCGCGGGCGTTCCCCGGGTTGGTCTCCAGGTGCAGCACGCGGCTGGCGTGGGCGTAGAGGACGGGGTCGGACTTGACGGCCTCGTAGGAAGGCAGCCGGATGACGGTGTGGTCGCGCGGCGGAGGCCTGAGCTTGACCTTCGGGTTGGCGACGAACCTGAGGGGCTGGGCGCCGTCGCCCTCACCCCTGCCCTCTGCCGCCAGCGGGAGGGAGAGTGAAGAGCCTTCGTCCTTGGAACAGCTTTGTCCCTGCGCCTTCGCCTGCTCCGCGATCGTCAGGTACGGGTTGACGTGGTCCTCCACGCGCCCGGGCAGGTCCACGCTGGTCGAATCGATCTCGAACCAGCCCTCGGGCGTGGAGCGGCGCACGAAGGCCGTGCCGCGCACGTCGGTGATGTCCTCCACCGGTTCGCGGGCGGCCAGGCGGTGCGCGATCTCCACGATGGCGCGCTCGGCGTTTCCGTACAGCAGCAGGTCGCACTTGGCATCGAGCACGATGCTGTGGCGCACCTTCTCCGACCAGTAGTCGTAGTGGGCGATGCGGCGCAGGCTGCCCTCGATGCCGCCCAGGATGACGGGCACGTCCTTGTACGCCTCGCGGCAGCGCTGGCTGTAGACGATGGCGGCGCGGTCGGGCCGCTTGCCGCCCACGTCGCCGGGCGTGTACGCGTCGTCGCTGCGCAGCTTCCGGTCCGCCGTGTAGCGGTTGATCATGGAATCCATGTTCCCGGCGGTGACGCCCCAGAACAGGTTCGGCTTGCCCAGCGCCTTGAACGGCTCGGCGCTGTGCCAGTCCGGCTGCGAGATGATGCCGACGCGGAAGCCCTGGGCCTCCAGCACGCGGCCCACGACGGCCATCCCGAAGCTCGGGTGGTCCACGTACGCGTCGCCGGTGACCAGGACGATGTCGCAGCTGTCCCAGCCGAGCGCATCCATCTCCTTGCGGCTCATCGGCAGGAAGGGCGCCGGCCCGAAGCGATGCGCCCAGTACCTGCGGTAACTGGTGATCGGCTTCGCGGCGCGCGCGAACAGGGAAACGTCGACGGGGGCGTTCATGGGGCTTTCGGGGGACCGGCGATTGTAGGGAGTCCACCCGCCCACGGACGGCGACGTGGGTATTGCGGTGGCTCGGCCACGCGTTGCGGCGTGTTGCCCTTTTGCACCGACCGCTGCGTCGGCCAACGGCGCCCGTGACCTAAGTCACGCAAGGGACAGACTATTGCCGGATAGACCGAGTCAGACCCGTTGCGACATTTTGTTACGAGTGGCACCCTACCCGCACTGTAAGTCGCGCGGGAGAAAAGTCAGATGAGGAAATTCGGGGCACCCAGCCCGGCCGCGCAGAAGATGATCGACTGGTTCCGCCTGCCGGAAGACCAGAAGCAGATCCGCTGAGAACGGGAGAGACGTCATGCGCAACTGGAACGTGGGTGCCCGGCTGGGCCTGGCCTTCGGCACCCTGCTGCTCCTGATGGTGCTGGCCGTCGCCACGGCGCTGGTCGGCATCCGCGGCGCCGAGACGCAGGCGGCGCGGCTCGAGCGGGAGAACATCGCCCTGCTGAATGCCGCCAACGGCATGCGGGTGGCGCAACTCGACGAGGCCGTGGCCATCCGCGACTTCGTGAGCCTGCCGGACGTGGAGAGCCAGCGTGCCGCGATCCGCGCATTGAAGGCCAGCGAGGCGGCCTACCTCGAATCCGCCAAGGCGCTGGACGACGTCACCGACGCGATGGGCAATGCGGAGCTCTCCGGCCAGGTGGACAAGCTCAAGCGCGCGGCCAGGCAGGTCGCCGCCAAGATCAAGGAGGTCATCGACCTCTCGGATGGCGCGCAATACCAGCAGGCGCAGAACGTGGTCTACACGCAGCTGCGGCCGCTGCAGTCGGCGATCGGCGCCGCGCTGCACGGGCTGGTGGTCCGCTCCAACCTGCTCGCGCAGGAGCGCGTGCAGGAAGCGCGGGCGCACGCGACGCGCAGCGAACGCCAGCTGGTCGCCACCCTGGCCGCCGCGCTGCTGCTGGGCGTGCTGGCGACCTTCTTCATCACGCGCGGCATCGTGCGGCCGCTCGGCTCGGCGGTGCAGGCCGCCGAACGCGTGGCCGACGGCGACCTCACCGCCTTCCGGGTGGAGGCGCGGCGCGACGAGACCGGGCGCCTGCTGTCCGCCCTCGGCGGCATGCAGGAGCGGCTGAACGCGCTGGTGCACAGCATCCACCGCGGCGCGCACGGCGTCAGCGAGGCGTCCGAGCAGATCGCCACCGGCAACACCGACCTCGCCGCCCGGACCGAGGAACAGGCGGCGTCGCTCGAGGAAACGGCCGCCAGCCTGGAGGAACTCACGGCCACCGTGAAGCAGAACAGCGGGCACGCCGCGCGGGCCAGCGAACTGGCGGCGCTGGCCGCGCAGCTCGCGGCCGACGGCGGGGCCGCCGTGGGCGGCGTCGTCCAGAGCATGGACGGCATCCAGCGCTCCTCGCGCAAGGTGTCCGACATCGTGGCGCTCATGGACGAAATGGCATTCCAGACCAACCTGCTGGCGCTGAACGCGGCGGTCGAGGCGGCGCGGGCGGGCGACCACGGCCGCGGGTTCGGCGTGGTGGCCGCGCAGGTGCGCGTGCTGGCCCAGCGCAGCGCCGAGGCTTCCAAGGACATCCGGCAGCTCGTGACCGACGCGGTCACGCAGGCCAACCAGGGCGCGCAGGCCGCCAGCCGGGCCGGCGAGACGATGGAGAAGTCGGTGCGCGTGGCGCAGGACGTGGCCGAGGTCGTGTCGGCCATCGCGCGCGCCACCGAGGAACAGCGCAGCGGCATCGAGCAGGTGAACGGGACGATCTCGCAGCTCGAAGGCGTGACGCACAGCAACACCGCGCTGGTGCAGCAGATCAGCGCGCTGACGGAGTCGCTGCTGGCGCAGGCGCGCGAGCTCGTCGCCGCCGCCGGCCGCTTCAAGCTGGAGGACGAAGCGCAGGAAGACACCGCCGCACCGGGTGCGCCGGGATGGCAGGCCCCGCCGCTGCAGTGGTCGGAGCCGCGGACGGCGCTGACCTAGGCTTCCTGCAGGCAGCGGTCGCGCGAGCGCGCGATCAGTTCGGCCACTTCGCGGGCCGCGGGCGCGCGCGCCATGAGCGCCAGCGCCACCATCGCCAGCAGCAGCTCGCTGCGCTCGGGCCCCACGTCGCCCAGGGCGCGGCACAAGGCCGTGTAGCTGTGGTCCAGGTCCGCGTCGTTCATGGCTGCAATCCTTTCTCGCGCAGGCACTCCAGCACCGGCGCCGGGTCCAGGCCGCGCCAGCGGCCCATGACGTAGCCGTCGGGACGCACCAGCACCAGCGCGGTTGCGCCCTGCCCGCCCGGCAGGCCGTAGCGCAGCCGGGCCTGGCCGTGCAGGTCCGCCTCGGGGGCGATGTCCACCACGCCGACGCCGTGCGCCGCCAGGTCCGCCACCGCGTGCGGCAGCGCGCCGTCGCCGAACACCAGGCACACGAAGTCGGTGCCGAAGCACTGCGTCAGGTGGACGGGCCCCTGCGGGCCCTGCACCAGCGCCTCGGGCGCGGGCTGGCCGGGCGCGGCCTGCTCGCTGGTCCACGTGCCGTGCTCCGGCCCGTTCAGCCGCGACGCCGCATAGGCCACGGGCGCCGACTGCCGCGGGTTGATCAGGGGCCGCACCGCCGGCTCGTCGAGCGCGAGCCGCAGCGTCGCCTCGCGCATCAGGCGGAAGGCGAAATCCGGCGGCGCCATGAACTCGGTGCTCTTCGCGCCGTAGGCGATGTTCTCGCGCGCCGCCGGCACGCGCTCCTGCGAATACGAATCCAGCAGGGCCGGCCCGGCGCCGCCTGCGAGCACCAGCGCGAGCTTCCACGCCAGGTTGGCCGCGTCGTCGAGCCCGGAATTGAGCCCGCGCACGCCGAAGATGGGCACCAGGTGCGCGGCGTCGCCGGCGAACAGCACGCGCCCCTGCCGGTACGACGGCAGCGTCAGGCACTTGGCGGTGTACATCGAGGCCCAGAGCATTTCCCAGGGCTCGTGCTCGCCGATCATCGCGAGGTGGCTTTGCACGCGCGGCAGGATGTTCTGCGGCTGCAGGGCCTCGGCCGCGTCCTCTCCGTCGGCCAGCTGGTAGTCGATGCGCCAGACGTCGTCGGGCTGGCGGTGCATGAGCAGCGTGGAGCCGGGATTCGAGGGCGGGTCGAACCAGGCGAGCCGTTCCACCGGGCGGCGGGTCTTCTGCACGATGTCGACGATCACGTAGCGGCCCTCGTACTGCGTGCCCTCGAACTGCAGCCCGAGCTGTTCGCGCACCGTGCTGCGGCCCCCGTCGCAGGCTGCCAGGTAATCGGCGCGGATGCGCTGGCGGCCGGAAGGACCTTCGACGTCCACCAGCACCTGCTCGCCGTCCTCGCTCACGCCGGTCACGCGCGTGGACCAGGCCACCTGCACCAGCTCCGGCGCCCGCCGCAGCGCCTCGTGCACGAAGGCTTCCACGTGGTACTGCTGGATGTTGACCATGGGCGCGAAGCGCTCGGTCGGCTCGCTGGGCATCGTGAAGTGCAGCACCTCGCGGTTGCGCCAGTAACTGCGCCCGCCGGTCCAGGGCAGCGCCTTGGCGGCCAGCGCCGCACCGGCGCCCGCCGTCGCCAGGATCTCCTGCGAGCGGCGCGAGATGCAGATCGCGCGGCTGCCGGTGCAATAGCCCTCGTCGGCCTCGACCACGAGGCTGCGGATGCCGTGCCGGGCGAGCAGCGCCGCCAGCGTGAGCCCGACCGGCCCGCCGCCGGCGATGAGAACCGGGATTCCGCCCGGCAGCGGCTGCGGTTGCGTCACGCGCCCTCTCCTCTGGTGCGGACGCAACTATACGGGGGCGCGTTCAGCGCATCCGCGCGCTCACGGCCGCGGGCGCAGCTGCCCGCGGATTTCGCCGCCGGGATGGCGCGCCGTATGCAGGTTCACGTACCACTGGCCGGAGGCGAGCTGGGTGAGCTGCTCGGGCGTGATCCGCGCCTCGCCGGTGATGGTGGCGGCGCCGAGGTTGGTGAAGGGGATGACCACGCCGGCGTTCTGGCCCGGGCCGGCCGGACCGTGGATGTGGGCGCCGGTGACGGGGCCGCTCAGGCCGCTGTGCGTGACGCTCCAGCTCAGCATGTTGGTGCCGGTGTTGTAGCGCATGTCGGCGGTCCCCGATGCGGGGGTGGACACGGGCGGCACTTCCTGCGCGCCGGTGAGGCCCGCGTCGAACAGCTGCTGCCCGGAACCCCGCATCTGTGCGCAGCCGGCCGCGCCCGCCACGAGCAAGGCGGCGCAGGCGCCGCGAAGGAAGATGGAACGGTTCATCGTGCTTCCCTTTCGTCGTCGGAGGAAACACATGATGGTCAGGCACGGCAAAGCGGCCGTGTAGGACACGGCCGCATGCCGAACCCCGGTCACCGGCTGGGAATGTTCTCGCGCGGACGTGCGCCCGGACCGCCCTCCGGCAGCTGCGCGCCCTTCTCGTCCGGGACCTTCGCGCCGGCCGGCGGCTGCTGCGTCGCGTGGTCGCCCAGCGTCTTGTTGCCGCAGCCGTCGGCGTTGCCGTGGTCCTCGTTGCCGCCCCGGTCGCCGTCGGGGCCGATGCTCGTGTCGGTGCTCATGGCGCCAATCTAGGCGGGGCAGCGCGCAGGGGCTGAGAGCAGCGCCGCCGCGCGGGTGTAGGACGGACGCTGGCTAGACTGCGTCATCCACGAGAGGAGATTCCCGCATGCCCCGCTACAGCACCCTGCAGATCGAGAAGGACCCGCAGCAGCCGCGCGTCGCCCGCCTGCTGTTGAACCGGCCCGAGCGGCTCAACGCGATCAACGAGGACATGCCGCGCGAGATCCGCGCCGCCGTCGACTGGGCCAATGCCGAGGACGAGGTGCACGTGATCGTGGTGGAGGGCGCGGGCAAGGGCTTCTGCGGCGGCTACGACCTCGCGCAGTTCGGGCAGGGCGAGATCGACCATCCGTGCCAGCAGGAGGGCACGCCCTGGGACCCGATGGTCGACTACGCGTACATGAAGCAGAACACCGAGGACTTCATGGCCCTGTGGCGCAGCCCCAAGCCGACGATCGCCAAGGTGCACGGCCACGCGGTGGCGGGCGGCAGCGACATCGCGCTGTGCTGCGACCTGCTGGTGATGGCCGAGGACGCGCGCATCGGCTACATGCCCACGCGGGTGTGGGGTTGCCCGACGACGGCGATGTGGACCTACCGGCTCGGCCCCACCCGCGCCAAGCAGCTGATGTTCACCGGCGACACCATCGACGGCCGCACCGCGCTGGCCTGGGGGCTGGCCAACGAGGCGGTCTCGGCGGAAGCGCTGGAAGGCGCGACGATGGCGCTCGCCACGCGCATCGCCGGCGTGCCGCGCGGCCACCTGGCCATGCACAAGATGGTGGTCAACCAGGTGCTGCTCACCATGGGACTGGAGCAGGCGCAGAGCATGGCGACGCTGTTCGACGGGATCACGCGGCACAACCCCGAAGGCCTGTGGTTCCGCCGCTATGCGCAGGCGGAGGGCTTCAAGGCCGCGGTGGCATGGCGCGACAGCGGCCGGCCCATCCCCGAGGGCGACGAAGCGCGCGCGCTCGCGCGCGAACTTCAGCAGCGCCGACAGCGTTGAGCAGGTGCAGGGCGGCGCAGGCGCGGTCCTACCCTCGGGGCGCCCCTGCCCCGACATGCGCGGCGCGCGAACCTTCCTACATTGGTTGTTGCGGGGCGGCCGGCAGTCGGCCCCCCGGCGCAACTTCCAAGGAGAGTTTCATGGCTCAAGGACAAGATCAGAACCGCCCGCAGGACCAGCAGGACCAGCAGGGCCGCGGCCAGGCGTCGCAGGACCAGCAGAAGCAGGACCAGCAGCGCCAGCAGGGCGGCGGAAGCATGGACCAGGGCCAGGGCCAGGGTCAGGGCCAGGGCAGCCGCCAGCAGGACCAGGAGCGGGGACAGGCCTCGCAGGACCAGCAGCAGCAGGACCAGCAACGCCAGGACCAGCAGCGCCAGCAAAGCGGCACCAGCCAGGACCAGCAGAAGCAGGACCAGCAGCGCCAGCGCTGATCCCGGCCTTCACCGGGCAGAAAAAAGCGGGGCCATGGCCCCGCTTTTTCGTTGCGGCCGCTGCCCTCAGCAGCGGATGTCGATCAGGTCGGGCCCGGTCGCCAGCGCCAGCGTCGACAGGTCGAGTTCCGAATCCTCGAAGTCGGACGCGCTGGCGTCGGCATGCCCCCGCGGGCGGCGCTCGTTGGGGTCGTAGGTTTCCGGCGAAATGACGATTCCTCCCAGCGACGCGCTGGCCGTGACTTCGGCGGCGCGCGCCGGCAGCTTGCCCAGCGGCGTGCACCACAGGCGTCCCTGCGCCCGGAAGTAGGCCAGCGTGCACACGCCGGTCACGACGCCGATGCGCAGGGCCACGTCGCCGGCGGCGACGTGCAGTTCCATCGCCATGCGCACGGCCGCGCCGGGGTTCTCGAAGGTCGCCAGGGCGGTCGCGTTCACGTAGGGATCGAGCCGGCCGTTGTGCCGCACGTTCAGGCGCTGCAGTTCCTGGTAGAAGCGCTCGGTCGCGCTGCCCGGCGCGCCGGCGGGCGCGTCGCCGTCCACGTAGACCAGCGTGAGGTGCCGCTCCTCGAAGCGGATGCCCTCGCTGTCGGCTCCGAGGAACAGTTCCTTCCACACCGACTGCGGCAGCTGGTGCAGCACCTTGTCCGACAGCGCTTCCAGCAGCAGTGCGCGATCCATCGTTTCCATGGGGTCCCTCTCTCGACGTAACGAGATGAAACCATGCGTTCCTCCGAGGGCGGATAAGGGAAAACAGCCGAGCAACTAGGCGATTTGCCTATCCCGGCGCCCGGCGCCGCCCCTTGGCCGCCGGCGGCGCGGCTAGCTCCAGCTCCACCCAGGCGGGCGCGTGGTCGCTGGCCTTCTCCTCCCCGCGCACCCAGGTGTCGACGCCCGCGCCGCGCAGGGCGGGTGCCAGCCGCCGGTTCAGCAGCAGGTGGTCGATGCGCAGGCCCGAATTGCGCTGCCAGTGCTGGCGAAAGTAGTCCCAGAAGGTGTAGACGGCCTGCTCCGGGTGGAGCGCGCGGATGGCGTCGGTCCAGCCCTGCGCCAGCAGGCGCTGCCAGCACTCGCGGCTTTCCGGCTGCAGGAGCGCGTCCTTGCGCCATGACTTCGGGTTGTAGATGTCGGCATCCGTGGGCACCACGTTGTAGTCGCCGCACAGGATCACCGGATGCGGCGAGTCGACCAGGGTGGCCGCATGGGCGAGCAGGCGCTCGAACCAGGCGAGCTTGTAGTCGAACTTCGGGCCGGGTTGCGGATTACCGTTCGGCAGGTACAGGCAGCCGACGATCACACCGTCCACGGCCGCTTCCAGGTAGCGGCTCTGGTCGTCCCCGTCGTCACCCGGC
This sequence comes from Ramlibacter sp., assembly GCA_022844525.1. GTDB lineage: Bacteria > Pseudomonadota > Gammaproteobacteria > Burkholderiales > Burkholderiaceae_C > Ramlibacter. The sequence continues at coordinate 816 of JALHLO010000037.1, read as the reverse complement.
AGCGCGCGGCGCACTTCCACCGGCTCGCTGCCGCGCGCCAGGATCGCGACGCCGTTCCACGAGCGCTGCCCTTTCCACAGCGGGTGGTAGCCGGCCGCGCGGATCTCCGCCGCCGGGAAGCCCTCGTCGATCGCCTTGAGCTCCTGCAGGCAGGCCACGTCGGGCTGCTCGCGCTCCAGCCAGCGCAGCAGGTGCGGCAGCCGCGTCTTGACGCCATTGACGTTGAAGGTGGCGATTTTCATCGGCGGCACGATCCTACAGAAGCCATGCGGCGCCGGGCTTAGATTGGCCCGGACACGTCACAAGGAGGGCCGCGATGGCCGGAAGGAAGCGGCCGCGGCCGGCCGCCGACGGCCCGGGGCCGGGTGCGATGGCCAAGGCGGGGCTAGGGCTTGGTGCGCCGGCGGCTGAAGGCCTCGCCCCCGCCGCTGCCGCCCCCGTCCGGGAAGTCGTGCGGGTCCAGGGGACCCTTCTTCGCGCGCTGCTGGGGCGCCTCGACGATGGTGCTGGCGGAGTTCTCGCCATGGTCCGGCCGGGCCGGGACGGAGGACGTGGGACCCTCGCCGAGCTTGGCGCGGCTCAGGCGGGTGTTGCTGGACTTCATGCCGCAAAATTAGCCAGCGGCACGCGCCGCTCCTGTCGGACAAGCCCGCGAAGCACCCCATGAAGATCGCCTGTACCCTGCTCGCGCTGTGCGCCGCCGCGCTGCCCCTGCACGCGCAGGACGCCGACCCGCTGAAGTCGACCGCCTGCGGCACGGCCCTGGCGCAGCTGCAGGCCGCGCGGCAGGGCGACGGCGGGAACGTCGCCGCCTTG
>JALHLO010000036.1 GCA_022844525.1 Ramlibacter sp. | reverse complement strand
CGCCGGCTACGACTGGGGCGGCCGCGCCGACTGCGTGGTCGCGGCGTTGTGGCCGCAGCGCTGCGCCGGCCTGGTCTCGTACAACAACTACAACATCCAGGACATCGCGCGCGCCATGGAGCCGGACACGCCGGCCAACGAGCAGCGCCTCTGGTACCAGTACTACTTCCACTGCGAGCGCGGGCGCGCGGGCCTGGCGAAGGACCGCCGGGCCCTGACCCGCCTGCTGTGGCAGCTGTGGTCGCCGAACTGGAAGTTCGACGACGCGACCTTCGCGCGCTCCGCGGCGGCGTTCGACAACGAGGACTTCGTGGAGGTGGTGATCCACTCCTACCGGCACCGCTACGGCCTGGTGCCCGGCGATCCTGCCTATGCGGACATCGAGCGGCGCCTGGCCGCGCAGCCGGTGATCACGGTGCCCACCATCACCTTCGACGGCGCCGACGACGGCGTGCGCGAGCCGGCGCCGGCGGCCGCGCATGCGCGCCTGTTCGGCGGCGCGCGCTCGCATCGCATCGTGCCCGGCGTGGGGCACAACATGCCGCAGGAGGCGCCGCGGATCTTCGCCCAGGCGGTGCTGGAACTGGTGCGCGGCGCGACCTAGCGGGGCCGGCGGGCGCTCAGGGCGCGGTCAGTTCAGCCGCGGCCACCAGCGGGGCCGGCGCGGAGGCCAGCTGCGATTGGGGCGGCGTGTAGATGCAGGTGAGCCCCGGCTCCTGGGCGTACTCGCGCAGCATGGCGCAGCCCTCCCAGAACTGGCGCTCGTGCTCCGTGTCGTTCCAGGTCTTCATGCCCCAGGCCACGCCCAGGACGATGCAGGCCGGCGCGAAACCGCCGCCCGTGAGCAGGGATGCGGTCACGCACAGGTTGTTCGCGGTGGCGCCGCTCCACATCGCGGCCGCGGTGGCGTACACGGCAGGCTGCTGGGTGTCGGGCAGGGTGCTGGCGTACTGGAAGGTCAGCGCCTTCATGCCGATGGCCAGCACGGGCCCCAGCGGGTTCATTTCCACGGCACCCGCGAGCAGCCCCGCGGCCGTCGACAGCCCGTCGGAGAGGGCCGCGTCGCGCGCCTGCTGCTGGGCGTCCTGCGCGTGCGCCGCACAGGCCGCGACCGACAGCACGGCGCCCGCCACCAACCTGCCTGCACGAGCGTATTTCTTCTTTCCCAACGTCATGTCCTTTGTTCCTCCGTGCCTGCAGCACGTGCTCGACAGTGGAGCATGCTCATCCGTGGGAAGGCTAGGCCATTAGGCGTTTCCGCTGAAGGATTTGGGAGCCGCGCGCGCGCTCGTCGCGGCCCGCGGGCCGGTCGTCGCGACGCGGCGTTGCCTTGTGTAAGTGGTTGCGCCTGTAACTCGCTGTCATGGTTGCGACGACCCCGCGCCGCCGCCGCACGGCGCGTACGCGATGATCGCGGCATGACCGCACCCGCCACGAGCTTCGCCACGCTTCCCCTGGGCCCCGCCATGCAGGCCAACCTGCAAAGGCTCGGCTATCTCGAGATGACCCCCATCCAGGCCGCGAGCCTGCCGCCCGCGCTCCTGGGCAAGGACCTCATCGCGCAGGCCAAGACCGGCAGCGGCAAGACCGCGGCCTTCGCGCTGGCGCTGCTGGCCAACCTGAACGCGCGGCGCTTCGCGGTGCAGTCGCTGGTGCTGTGCCCCACGCGCGAACTCGCCGACCAGGTGACCACCGAGGTGCGGCGCCTGGCGCGCGCGGAGGACAACATCAAGGTGGTGACACTGGTGGGTGGCGTGCCGCTGCGCGGGCAGCTCGCCACACTGGAGCACGGGGCGCACGTGGTGGTGGGAACGCCGGGCCGCGTGCTCGACCTCCTGCAGCGCGGCAGCCTGCAGCTCGACGCGGTCAACACGCTGGTGCTGGACGAGGCCGACCGCATGCTGGACATGGGTTTCTTCGAGGAGATCGCGGACGTAGTGCGCCTGTGCCCGCCGCAGCGGCAGACGCTGCTGTTCTCCGCCACCTATCCGGAAGGCATAGCCCGGCTCGCCGCGCAGTTCATGCGCGAGCCGCTCACCGTGAAGGTGGAGGCGCAGCACGCGGCCGGCCAGATCGACCAGCGCTGGTACGAGGTCACCGAGGCGCAGCGCCTGCCGGCGGTGAGCAGGCTGCTCGACCACTTCCGGCCGGCCAGCACGCTCGCCTTCTGCAACACCAAGGCGCGCTGCCGCGAGCTGGTGGAGGCGCTGCGCGCGCGCGGCTTCAGCGCGCTGGCGCTGCACGGCGACCTGGAGCAGCGCGACCGCGACCAGGTGCTGGTGCGCTTTTCCAACCGCAGCTGCTCGGTGCTGGTGGCCACCGACGTGGCGGCACGCGGCCTCGACATCGCGGGCCTGGCGGCGGTGATCAGCGTCGACGTGTCGCCGGATGCGGAGATCCACATCCACCGCATCGGCCGCACCGGCCGCGCGGGCGAGACCGGCCTGGCGCTGTGCCTGGCGAGCCTGGACGAGATGGGCTCGGTCGGCCGCATCGAGCAGCTGCAGGGCCGCGCCTCCGAGTGGCATCCGCTGGCGGAGCTCACGCCCGCGGGCGGGCCGGCGCTCAAGCCGCCGATGGTCACGCTGCACATCCAGGGCGGGCGCAAGGAGAAGATCCGCCCCGGCGACGTGCTGGGCGCGCTCACCAAGGATCTCGGTCTCACGCGCGAGCAGGTCGGCAAGATCGACGTGAACGAGTTCTCCACCTACGTGGCGGTGGAGCGCGGCATCGCGCAGGACGTGGCGCAGCGGCTGGGCGCCGCGCGCATCAAGGGCAAGGGCGTGAAGGTGCGGGTGCTGGAGGACTAGGAACCTGCGCCGCACGTCGCGCGCGCACCGTTGCGGCAGATCAAGGCGGCCGGGCCCGCCCCCACGGTATACCTTGCCCATCGCAACGACGAGGAAGCCCATGACCGCCACTTCGCGCCGGCCGCCGCGACTGTCCGCCGTGGGCGCCATCGCCCTGGTGTCCGCGCTGGCCGGTTGCGCGAGCAACGGCCAGCTGGCCGAACACATCGTGCGCGCCAATCTCGCCCAGGAGGAGGCCGCCAACCAGCTGCTGCTGCTCAACGTGCTCAGGGGCAAGGAGCGGCATCCGATGCACTTCACCAAGATCAGCGCCGTGCGTCCCGCGATCGGCGTCGGCAATCCCTCGGTGACGGTGCCCACGCCCTTCGGGCCCGATTTCCGCACGCAGATCTACAACCTGTCGACGCAGTTCAGCGTGCAGCAGAGCGTGGACACCGTGGTGCTCGACTCGCAGGAGTTCATGCGCGGCATCACCACGCCCGTCCCGCCGGGGCTGATGATCTACATGCTGGACCAGGGCTGGCCCCAGCAGCTCGTGCTGCACCTGTTCGTGCGGTCGGTGGAGATCTATGAGGAGCGCGTCGAAGACGGCAAGCCGGCGGCGGTGATGATCGCCCGGCTGGAGAACTCGCCCGGCAACCCGCGCCAGTTCCAGCAGTTCCAGGAAGCGATCGACCCCCTGCGCGCGTGCGACATCGACCTGCGGCCCACGCTGGTGTCCCGGGTTCCCTTCGGGCCGCCGCAAAGCGCCGCCTCGGCCAGCCTGCAGGGCATCGCCGCCGTGAAGTCGGCCGACCTCGGCATGGTCCCCGTGGACGGCGCCGGCAAGGAGACCACGCCCGGGGCGGCCGCCGCCTACCAGGTGGTGCGCGACCAGCGGGCAGTGCAGATCGAATTGCGCGACCGCCCGGAATCGCTGCCGGCGCGCTGCGAGGGCTTGCGCTTCCAGGCGCAGGCATCGGGCTCGGGCGGCGCGCCCTCCGCCGTGTCCCTGATCGGCACGCTCACCAACGACCAGGACAACGTGGTGTCGCGCCAGAACGCGGTGCGCGGCCTGGGCGCCGAGCTGCGCGCCGGCGCGGCGCCGTCGGCCAGCTACGCCATCTTCAACCTGCGGTCGCCGGAAGCCATGCTGTACTACCTGGGCGAAATCGCGCGCTCCCAGGCGGAACATCCGGAGGCGAAAGGGCCCTTCATCCGGTTCCGGCCGCGGCCCGACGATCCCGGGACGCCGGCCGTGCTGTTCCGCGTGCATTCAGGCGCCGCCGGGCCCGGCACGGCGCCGGTGTCGGTCACCTACCGCGGCGTGAGCTACTGGCTGCCGCCGTCGGGCGAGAACGATCGCAGCATGCACACGCTGTCGCTCGTCCATCAGGTCCTGCTGCTGCAGAACAAGGGGGCCGAGACGCCGGGCACGACCAACGTGCGCATCCTCCAGTAAGGGCGCGGCGCGCCGGCGCCGCACAACGCGGCTTCAGGCCGCGATTCATGCCGCCGTCCCCGCCGCCCGCCGGATGATCTCCGCGAAGTGCTTGAGCACCGGCGAGCGCGTCGCGCCCTTGGGCCACAGCATCCCGGGCGTGCGGATCGGCGTCGGGTCCTCCAGCGGGATCACGCGCAGGTCCGCGCCCTGCGAGACCGCCGTCTCCGCGATGATGCCCGCCAGCCCGGTCTGCCGGATCAGCTCGATCATCGGCGCCACCGAATTCATCTGCGCCACCACCAGCGGCCTGGCGCCCGCCTGCTCGAAGCAGTCGTCCAGCAGCTTGCGCGTGAGGAACTGCGCGGGCAGCAGCACCATGCGCACTTCGTGCAGTTCGACCATGCGTACGCGCCGGCGCCGCGCGAGCGGGTGGCCGGTGGCGACCACCAGGCGCAGCTCCTCCTTGTAGAGCGGCTCGAACCAGAGCTCGGTGCCGTCGCCGGGCGGGTAGGACACGGCGATGTCCAGGTGGCCGGAGCGCAGCCGCTTGAGGATCTGACCGGCCGACAGTTCCTCCACGCACACCTCGATGCCCGGATAGGAATTGAGCAGCGTGGCGACGCATTGCGGCACCATGCGCGTGTTGAAGCTGGGCGTGGTGCCCAGGCGGATGCTGCCGGTGATGGCCTCGCCCGGCGCGCGCAGCGCCTGCAGGCCCAGGTCGATCTGTTCCAGCGCCGGGGTCATGTGGCTGCGCAGGATCTCGCCCGCCTCGGTCATGCGCACCTGCTTGCCGCTGCGGTCGAACAGGGCCAGGCCCAGCTCTTCCTCCAGCTGCTTGATCTGGTGCGACAGCGTCGACTGCGTGACGTGCAGCCGCTCGGCCGCGCGCGTGAAGTTCAGGGTCTCCGCCACCGCGTCGAAGTAGCGCAGGTGCCGCAATTCCATCGGAAGCTTGCCCGGGTGCAATGGATGGCATCGATCATAGCGACCGGGCTCCATGCCCCGCGGGGGCCTACCGGATCGGGGCGGGCGCGGCCGGCTCCTCGGCCCGCTGCTGCGCCATGGCCGACAGGGTGTCCAGCAGCGGCCGCTTCTGGTCCTCCAGTTCGCGGTAGCGGCCGTAGAGCCGGTCGCTCTCCGCCTGCAGGTCGTTGCGGCGCTGCGCGCGCGCCTCGTCCTCGCGCTGCACGTCGTCGTAGTTGCGGATCGCCGTGCCCGTGCCGGACAGCGGCAGCCGCTGCAGCACCAGGCGCTCCTCGTTGCGGCGCAGCTCCTGGATCATCTGGAACTGCTGGTAGATCGACTGCTGCTCCTGGGTCAGCCGGTGCAGGGTGGACTCGACCCGCTGCATCTGCTGCTGCAGGTTGTCCTGGGCCCAGGCCGGGACCAGCAGGAAAGACATGGCCAGTGCGAGCGAGCGCAGCATCTCATCCCCTTGCGTTTGCAGGGCCGGCGCACCTCATCCGCTGGCGGCGCCGGCTTCCGGAAATCAATGTAGCACCGGCGCGCCGGGACTGCGGCCGCACCCAAGGGTCAGCCCCCATTGCAATCGACGCCGTCAATGGTGATGGTCGAAATTCATCACTTTCCCAACGCGGCCGGGCTGCCTAGACTGCGGGCCGCACACAGGAGACAACACATGGCCCAACTGGAAGTGAGCGACTTCGCGCAGGCGGTGATCGACCGCATGGGCGACTGCAAGGACGCCCGGTTCAAGCAGATCATGACCTCGCTGGTGAAGCACGCGCACGCCTTCATGCGCGAGGTGGACCTGACGCCGGACGAGTGGATGGCGGGCATCCAGTTCCTCACCGCCACCGGCCAGAAGTGCGACGAGAAGCGCCAGGAATTCATCCTGCTGTCGGATACGCTGGGGCTGTCGATGCTGGTGGTCGCCCTGGAGCAGGCGCGCGGGGCCAGGGCCCTGGCCGACCAGCCGGGCGAGAAGCCGACCGAGGCCACCGTGCAAGGCCCCTTCTTCTGGCCGGGCGCGCCGCAGCTGGAGCTGGGCGCCGACATCGGCGAGGGCCACGGCGAGCCGACGCTGTACCACGGGCGCGTGACCGACACCTTCGGCAAGCCCATTGCCGACTGCGAAGTCGACGTCTGGTCCGGCGACGAGGGCGGCCTGTACGACATGCAGAAGGGCGACGAGATGCAGCTGCGCGCGCAGTTCCGCACCGACCGGGACGGCAACTACCGCTTCTGGTCGATCAAGCCGACCTTCTACCCGGTGCCGGGCGACGGCCCCGTGGGCCGCATGCTGGACAAGATGGGCAGGCACCTGAATCGCCCGGGGCACATGCACATGATGCTCCAGGCGCCCGGGCACGAGCGGCTGGTGACGCACATCTTCGTCAAGGACAGCCCCTACCTCGATTCGGACGCCGTCTTCGGCGTGCGCAACAGCCTGGTCGTGGAGTTTCCCAAGCACCCGCCGGGCAAGGCGCCGGACGGCAGGGAGATGAAGAAGCCGTACTACACGGCGAAGTACGACTTCAGGCTGGTGCCTTCGGCGCGGTAGCGCCGGGTGTCGCGAACCGCGACAGAACCCCCAGAAAACCGGGAGACTGAATTGAAAATCGGCAAGGCCACCGTGCCGCGCTCCGCCATCACCACGTCCAACGCGGACACCATCATCGTGCGGGGCCAGGACCTGTCGCGCGACCTGATCGGGCAGGTGAACTTCGGCGACTACTTCCACTTCCTGCTCACCGGCCGCAAGCCCGACGCGGCGGCCAGCGCCGTGCTCAACGCCACGCTGGTGGCGATCGCGGACCACGGCCTGGTGCCCAGCGTGCAGGCCGCGCGCATGACCTATGCCGCCGCGCCCGAGGCGCTGCAGGGCGCGGTCGCGGCCGGCATCCTCGGCTGCGGCTCGGTGATCCTGGGCGCCTCCGAAACCGCGGGCCGCATGTTCGTCGAGATCGACGAGGAAGCGAAGAAGCACGGCGGCGACCTGCGCGCAGCCGCCCGCGTGGTGGTCGCCGGCCGGCGCGAGCGCAAGCAGGCGATCCCCGGCTACGGCCACCCGGAGCACAAGGAGCGCGACCGCCGCGTCGACGCGCTGTTCGAGGTGTCGCGCAAGGCCGGCGGCGGCCAGCATTTCGTGGAGATCGCGCAGGCCGCGGAGGAAGTGATCCCGGGCATCGTCGGCAAGGACCTGCGGCTGAACGTGTCGGCCGCGATCCCCGCGGTGCTGCTGGGCGTGGGCTTCCCGGTCGGCGCGCTCAAGGGCGTGCCCATCCTGGCGCGCACCGCCAGCCTGATCGCCCACCTGAACGAGGAGATGAGCGACCCGATCGGATTCGCGCTGTCCTACCAGGCCATGCGCGAGTACGAGTACACGGGCGTGCTGCCCAAGGAGCGGAAGTGAGCAAGGTCCTCGAGGGCGTGCGCGTGCTGGAGCACGGCACCTTCATCACCGGCCCGGCCGCCTCCATGCTGCTGGCCGACCTGGGCGCCGACGTGGTGAAGGTGGAGCTTCCGGGCACCGGCGACCCCTTCCGCGCGTTCAAGGGTGGCCTGTACTCGCCGCACTACCAGACGGTCAACCGCAACAAGCGCAGCGTCACGCTCAACACCAAGCAGCCGGCGGACCTGGAGAAGTTCGACGCGCTGGTGAAGGACGCCGACGTCTACATCCAGAACTTCCGCCCCGGCTTCGCCGAGCAGATCGGCGCCGGCTTCGAGCGCCTGCGCGGGATCAACGAGCGCCTGATCTACTGCGCCATCAGCGGCTTCGGCGCCACCGGCCCGGCGGCGCACCGGCCCACTTACGACAGCGTGGCGCAGGCGGCCAGCGGCTACCTGCGCCTGCTGGTGAACCCGGCGAATCCGCGCGTGGTCGGCCCGGCGATCGCCGACCTGGTCACCGGCTTCTACGCCGCCTACGGCATCCTGGGCGCGCTCTACGACCGCGAGAAGCGCGGCACCGCGCGCAAGGTGGAACTGTCGATGTTCGAGGCGATGACGCACTTCAACCTCGACGCCTTCCAGCACCTGTTCTCGGCCAACGAGGTGATGGGGCCGTTCAGCCGCCCGAGCGTCTCGCAGTCCTACGTGCTGGAGTGCCGCGACGGCAAGTGGATCGCGCTGCACATGTCCTCGCCCGAGAAGTTCTGGCAGGGGCTGGCCACGGCGATGGAGCGGCCCGACATCTTCCAGGACGAGCGCTTCGCCAGCCGGCAGGGCCGCATCGACCACCAGGAGGCCCTGATCCAGGTGATGCGGCCGGTCTTCCTGCAGCACGACCGCGCCGAATGGTGCCGGCGGCTGGAAGGCCAGGACGTGCCGTATTCCCCCATGTACACGACCGCGGAAGTGCCGGACGATCCGCAGGCCAGGCACCTGCAGCTGTTCGTGGAGACCGAGCACCCGGTGGTGGGCACCTTCCGCACCGTGCGTTCGCCCGTGACCTTCGACGGCGTCCGGCCGCTGGAGGTGACCGCGCCGCCCGTGCTGGGCGAACACAACGAGGAACTCTCCCACGGCTGGAAGCCGCGCGGAGCGTCGAAACAGGAGACCCGCCAGTGAAGCAACGCCGTACCATCCTCGCCGCAGTCGCCGCGCTGGCCCTCGCCCTGCCGCTGGCCGCGTCCGCGCAGGACTTTCCCGCCCGCCCGGTGAAGCTGGTCGTGCCCTTCGGTCCGGGCACCACCACCGACATCATCGCGCGCGTCTACGCCGAGGGCATGGGCAAGGCGCTGGGGCAGAGCATCGTGGTGGAGAACAGGTCGGGCGCCGGCGGCAACATCGGGTCCGACCTCGTGGCCAAGGCACCGGCCGACGGCTACACCATCCTGATGGGAACCGTCGGCACGCATGCCATCAACCCCGGCCTGTACCGCCGCATGCCCTACGACGCGCAGAAGGACTTCGCGCCGCTCGGCTTCGCCGGCTACACGCCGACGCTGCTGGTGGTGGCCGCGAATTCGCCGCTGAAGTCGCTCAAGGACCTGCAGGCCGCCGCCGGGAAGAGCCCCGGCGTCAGCTTCGCTTCCGCCGGCAACGGCACCTCGGGCCACCTGGCCGGCGAACTGCTGAAGGTGCGCCTGGGCGTGGACATGGTGCACGTGCCCTACAAGGAAGGCGGGCTCGCGCTGTCCGACGTGATGGCGGGGCAGACGCAGTTCATGTTCTATCACCCGGCGGCGGTGATGCCGCACATCAAGGCCGGCAAGCTGCGCGCGCTGGGCGTATCGAGCGCGAAGCGCACGGCCGCGGCGCCGGACATCGCACCGATCGCGGAGCAGGGCTTCGGCGAGTTCGACCTGGTGCCCTGGTTCATGCTCTATGCGCCGGCCGCGACCCCGGCGCCCGTGCTCGCGAAGCTGCGCGACGCGGTGGCGCAGGCCGTCGCCCATCCCGACGTGAAGGCGAAGCTCGCGGCGCAGGGGCTGGAAGTCCCGGTGCTCAAGGGCGACGAGCTCGCCGCTTTCGGCCGCAGCGAGATCGCGAAATGGTCCGAGCTGGTCAAGCGCTCGGGCGCGCAGGTCGATTGAGTTCCTTTGCCAGCCCATAACCACCAGGAGACAAGCATGACCCTCTCTCGCCGCAGCATCCTTTCCGCCGCCGGCGCGGCGCTCGCCTTGCCCGCACTGGCGCAGACGGGCGGCCAGCCGATCCGCATCGGCAGCACGCTGGCCCTGACCGGCCCGCTGTCCGCCACCGCCCTCACCCACAAGCTGGTGGGCGAGATCTACGTCGAACAGCTGAACAAGCGCGGCGGCCTGCTGGGCCGGCAGGTGCAGTGGATCGTGAAGGACGACCAGTCCAAGCCCGACCTCGCGCGCACGTTGTACGAGCAGCTGGTGACCAGCGACAAGGTGGACCTGCTGATGGGGCCCTACGCCACCGGCGCCATCCTGTCGGCCATGGGCGTGGCCCAGCGCTACAACAAGGTGCTGGTGCACCACACCTTCGGCATCCCCTCGATGGCCAAGTACGACATGCAGTTCCCGGCCTGGTCCCTGGGGCCCGACCCGCAGAACACGGTGTCGAACTCGCTGTTCGACATGCTGGCGGCCTCGCGCAAGCCGCCCAAGACCATCGCCATCGTCACCAGCAAGTTCCCCTCCATCCACTTCATGTCGCTGGGCGGCCGCGAGGTGGCGAAGAAGCGCGGCCTGAAGGAAGTGCTGTTCCTGGAATGGGACTTCGGCAACCGCGACTTCGGCCCGATCGCCGCGCGCGTGAAGGACGCCAAGCCGGACCTGGTGTGGATGGGAGACATCGGCCTGGAGGGCAACATGCTGCTCGACGCGATGAAGAAGATCGACTACACGCCGCCGCTGCACTTCCACCTGTACCCGGCGCCGGGGCCGATGACCAAGTCGCCGGAAGGGGCCGGCGCGCTGGCCGTCACCATCTTCGAGGAGCACCCGCCCTTCACCAACCACGGCGTGGCCGCCGAATTCGTGCGCATCTTCAACGAGCGCGCGGCCGCGGCCAACCTGCCGGACACGCACGTGGAAGTGCAGGCCGCGGCCTCGTACTCCGCCTGGCAGATCCTGGAGGCCGGCGTGCGCGGCGCCAACAGCTTCGACGACAAGAAGATCGCGGAGTACCTGCGCAAGAACAAGGTGGACACCATCCAGGGCCGCCTGCGCTTCGACGGTCCCGGCAACTACGGCGACGACCTCATGAAGATCAAGCAGGTGCAGGGCGGCACGTGGAAGGTGATCTGGCCGCAGTCCTTCGCCGCGCCGGGCGCCACGCTGCAGATGCGCTGACGCCGCGATGACGCTTCCCAGCCTCAACCTCCTGCTCCAGGCGATCCTCTCGGGCATCTTCATCGGCGCGCTGTACGGCCTGATCGGGCTGGGGCTGGGACTCACCTGGGGCCTGCTGCGGCAGATCAACCTGTCGCACTTCGGCCTGGTCTTCCTGGGCGGCTACCTCAGCTACCAGATGGGGACCGCGTGGAAGATGGACCCGCTGCTGGCGCTGGTGATCGTGCCGCCGCTGTTCTTCGCCATCGGCGTGGCCATGCAGTGGGTGCTGTCGCGGTTCGCGATCACGCCCTTCAATTCGCTGCTGGTGACCTTCGGCATCACGGTGGTGATCGAGAGCGTGATCCAGGGCATCTGGACCGCCGACTACCGGCGGCTGGAGTCGCACTACAACGCGATGAAGTTCACCGTCGGCGGCCTGTACGTGCCGGTGCCGGAGCTGCTGACGCTGGTGCTGGCGCTGGCGATCTCGCTGGCGGTGTGGGCCGGCATGCGCTACACCGACCTGGGCAAGGCGCTGCGGGCGATGGCGGAGGACGGGCCGATCGCCGCGGCCTTCGGCATCGATTCGAAATCGATGGCGCTGGTGCTGGCGGGCGGCTGCGCCGCGCTGGCCGGCGTGGCCGGGGTGATGCTCGCGCTCACCTTCACGCTGACGCCTTCGCAGATCTTCGCCTGGGTGGGCGTGGTGTTCGCCGCGGTGATGCTGGGGGGGCTGGGCAGCGCGCTGGGGCCGCTGGCCGCGGGGGTGATCATCGGCGTGAGCGAAGCCATCACCATGGCCGTGGCCTCGCCCTCGTGGGCGCCGATCGTGTCCTTCTCGCTGCTGATCGTGATGCTGCTGTTCCGCCCGGAAAAGGCCTGAGGACATGAACAAGACCTTGCTGGCCATCGCCGGGGCGGGCGGCCTGCTCGCCACGCTGCCCTGGCTGGGGCTGCCCTCCTTCTACGAATCCATCCTCTACCTGGTGTGCCACTGGGTGGTGCTGGCGGTGTCGTGGAACATCCTGTCCGGCTATTCGGGCTATTTCTCCTTCGGCCATGGCGCCTTCTTCGGCGTCGGGATGTATGCGACGGCGGTGCTGGCCGGGAAGCTGGACTGGCCGTTCCTGGCGACGCTGCCCTTCGCCGCATTGATCCCGGCGTTGCTCGGCGTGTTCATCGGCTTCGTGGTGTTCCGCGTCAAGGCGGTGCGCGGCGAGCTGTTCGCGCTGCTCACGCTGGCCGTGACCTTCGTGGTCGCCACCATCATCCTCAACACGCCCATCGACGGCGGCCCCGGCGTGTACCTGAACACGGTGCAGGTGCCGCGGCTGGCGCCTTCGCCCTCGTCGTCGATCTACCTGATGATCCTGTTCTCCGCGGTGCTGACGCTGGTGGTGGCGTACCGCGTGCAGGCGTCCAAGCTGGGCATCGGCCTGTTCGCGATCCACGACGACGAGGACGTGGCCGAGGTGATGGGCGTGCCGACCTTCCGCTACAAGCTGGTCGCGTTCGCGATCTCCTGCGCGCTGGCGGGGCTGGCCGGCGGCATCCACGCGCTGTTCGTGTCCTATGTCACCGCGGGCGAGACCTTCAACATCACGGTGCCGCTGACGGTGGTGCTCATGAGCGTGCTGGGCGGCACGCGCCACTGGGCCGGGCCGGCCGTGGGCGCGGCGGCGATCACCGGGCTGCTGTACCTGTTCACCGCGGGCGACCATGCGGTGGCGGGCCGCGCGGCGGTCGGCGCGATCCTGGTGCTGGTGATCCTGTTCATGCCGCAGGGAATCCTGGGGCACCTGCTGAAGAAGCGCAGGCCGGCGGTGAAGCAGGAAGACGCCGCGCCGGCGCCGGAGCATGTGATCCCGGGTTCGACCCGGGATCCATCCCCGGCACCGCGCACCGCCGCCGTCCGCACCTCCACCACCGGGGCCCCCCTCCTCGAAGTCCGCGGCCTCTCCAAGGCCTTCAAGGGCGTGCAGGCCCTCGACAGCGTCAACCTGCAGGTGCGCCAGGGCGAGATCCTCGGCCTGCTGGGCCCCAACGGTTCCGGCAAGTCCACCTTCATCAACGTGGTCAGCGGCCACTACCCCCTGTCCGGCGGCGAGATCCTGTTCGACGGCAGGAACCTGACCGGCGTCCCCGCGCACCGCATGGCGCACGCCGGCATCGCCCGCACCTACCAGATCCCGCGGCCGTTCGCGCACATGAGCGTGCTGCAGAACGTGGCCATGGTGGCGATGTTCGGCTGCGCCACGCTCGACGAGAAGGACGCCCAGCGCGAGGCCTGGAAATGGCTGGAGTTCACCGGCCTGCAGGCGCGCGCCCACGCGCTGCCCGAGGACCTGAACCTGCACCAGCGCAAGTTCCTGGAACTGGCGCGCGCGCTGGCCGCGCGGCCGCGCCTGGTGCTGCTGGACGAAGTGCTGTCGGGCCTGACGCCCAGCGAGATCAACGAGGCGATCGAGCTGATCCGCCGCATCCGCGACCAGGGCGCCACCATCGTGTTCGTCGAGCACGTGATGCGCGCGGTGATGGCGCTCACGGACCGCATCGTGGTGCTGAACCACGGCAAGCTGATCGCGCAGGGGCACGCCAACGAGGTGATGCAGGACGCGGAAGTGATGAGCGCCTACCTCGGAAAGCCAGCCTATGCTTGAAGTCAGCAAGCTGCAGGTCAACTACGGCGCGGCGCCGGCGCTGTGGGACGTCTCCATCCACGTGCAGCGTGGCGAGCTGGTCTGCGTGGTCGGCCCCAACGGCGCCGGCAAGAGCACGCTGATCAACGTCATCGCCGGCCTGCACCGCGCGCGCGGCGGCCGCCTCGCCTTCGACGGCAAGGACATCACGCAGCTGGCGCCCCACCTGTTCTGCGGCACCGGCATCGCCATCGTGCCGGAAGGCCGGCGCCTGTTCACCGGCATGTCGGTGCAGGACAACCTGGAGCTCGGGAGCTACCTGCCGCAGGCGAAGCAGCATCGCGCCGCGTCCATGGACCAGGTGCTGGCGCTGTTCCCGGCGCTGAAGGCCAAGCTGCCCAGCGCCGCCGGTTCGCTTTCCGGCGGCCAGCAGCAGATGGTGGCGATCGGCCGCGCCCTCATGAGCCGGCCGCAGCTGCTGCTGCTGGACGAACCTTCCCTCGGGCTGGCGCCGGCGGTGGTGCTCGATGTCTTCAAGGCCATCCGCGAGATCAACGCCGGCGGCACCTCGGTGCTGCTGGTGGAGCAGAACGTCGCCATGGCGATGGAGATCGCCCGCCGCGCCTACGTGATGGAAGAGGGCCGCATCGTGGCCGAGGGCCTCGCGCGCGACCTGCTGGGCCGGCCCGAGATCCAGAAGGCCTACCTGGGCATCGAGGCGCATTGATCCTTTCGGGCCGCGGAAAACTCATTTGCCCGTCCGGTGGTTCCGTCCGCAGCCGCCCGCCGCTAGAGTCGGCCGACCGAAGGAGACAACGATGGACAAGGACATGCAGGACAAGCTCCTGATCCGCGAGCTGGTCGAGCGCTGGGCCGTGTGGCGCGACGCCGGCGACTGGGAGCGCTTCGCCACCGTGTGGCACCCCGAAGGCGTGATGATGGCGACCTGGTTCCAGGGGCCCTTCCGCGACTTCATCCGGGTCACGCAGCAAGGCTGGGACAAGGGCGTCAGCATCCTGCACTTCCTGGGCGGCTCCGCCATCGAAGTGGCGGGCGACCGCGCGATCGCGCAGACCAAGATGACCATCTCGCAGCGCGGCATGGTCGAAGGCGCCGATGGCCCGGTACTGTGCGACGTGGTCTGCACCGGCCGCTTCCACGACTTCATCACGAAGCACGAGGGCCGGTGGAAGGTGCTGCACCGCCAGCCGATCTACGAGAAGGACCGCATCGACCCGGTCGATCCCACCGCGCAGCTGAAGCTGGACCAGGCGCTGCTCGCGAGCATGCCGGAAGGCTACCGGCACCTGGCCTACATCCAGACGCGCATCGGCTACCAGGTCAAGATGGACATGCCGATGCTCAAGGGCCCGGTGGTGCAGGAGCTCTACCAGCGCGGCGCCCGCTGGCTCGCCGGCGGCCCGCTGGAGCGTTGACATGGGCACGCGCATGTTTCGCCGCCACGTCCTCGCCGCGCTCGCGCTCGCCTGCGCGGCGCCCTTCGCGCAGGCGCAGGGCTATCCGAGCAAGCCGGTGCGCATCATCGTGCCGCAGCCGCCCGGCGGCGGCTTCGACACCGTGGGCCGGCTGGTCGCCGACCGCATGGGCCGGGTCACGGGCCAGAGCTTCGTCGTCGAGAACAGGACGGGCTCGGGCACCTTGGTGGGCACCGACGCGGCGGCCAAGGCGCCGGCGGACGGCTACACGCTCCTGATCGGCTCCGTGTCCAACCTGGCGCTCAACCCCGGCCTGTACGCCAACCTGCCGTACGACAGCCTGAAGGACTTCGAGCCCGTCGGCCTGCTGGTGAGCTACAGCTACACGCTGGTCGGCCGCAAGGACCTGCCCTTGCGGAGCCTGAAGGAAGTGCTGGCGTACGCCAGGGCCAACCCGGGCAAGCTCAATTACGCCTCGGCCGGCAACGGCTCTGGCCAGCACGTGCTGGCCGCGGCGCTGTGGCACCTGGCGAAGGTGGAGGTGGCGCACGTGCCTTATCGCGGCGCGCAGCCCGCCTACCAGGACCTGCTGGGCGGCCGCGTGGACCTGTTCTTCGACCTGTCGCCCACCGCGCGCATCCAGGTGGATGCGGGCAACGCCAAGGCGCTCGCGGTTTCCGGCGCCGCCCGCAACACCATGCACCCCCAGGTGCCCACGGTGCTGGAAAGCGGCGCCGCGGACCTGCAGCTGGAGTCCTGGTTCGGGCTGTTCGCCCCGGCGAAGACGCCGCCCGAGGTGCTGCAGAAGCTGCGCGCCGATTTCGCCAGGGTGGCGGCGCTGCCCGACGTGCAGGAAGCGCTGGTCAAGGGCGGCGGCAAGCCGATGGCGCTGATCGGCGATGATGCGCGCGCGGTGGTCCAGCGCGACGTCGAACACTGGTCGAAGCTGGTGAAGACGCTGGGCATCCGCGCCGAATGATTTCCACCTGACAAAGAAGAAGACATGAACGTTCTTGGCATTTGCGGCAGCCTGCGGCAGGGTTCCTACAACGCGATGGCGCTGCGCGCGGCGCAGAAGCTGGCGCCCGCCGGCATGAAGATCGAGATCGCGGACATAGCCCGCATCCCGCTCTACAACGACGACGTGCGCGCCGCCGGCGAGCCGGCCGAGGTGGCCGCGCTGAAGGCGCAGGTGCGGGCGGCCGACGCGCTGCTGATCGCGACCCCGGAGTACAACTTCTCCATCCCCGGCGTGCTGAAGAACACGCTCGACTGGCTGTCGCGCCCGCCCGAGCCGCCGGTGGACGGCAAGGTGGTGGCGATCATGGGTGCGAGCCCGGGCCCGGTGGGCACCGCGCGCATGCAGTACGACCTGCGCAAGGTGCTGGTGTTCATGAACGCCTTCACCGTCAACAAGCCGGAAGTGTTCATCTCCTTCGCGCAGACCAAGTTCAATCCCCAGGGCGAGCTCGCCGACGAGGCCACGGCCAAGTTCATCACGGACCTGCTGGTGTCGCTGCAGACGCTGAAGAAGCGGGTGGGGTGACTTGTCTTTCTCCCTCCCCCGCCGGGGGAGGGCCGGGGTGGGGGCGCTCTCGCGCACAATCTTTGCAGTGACCTTCCCCCTCATCACCGACTGGCACTTCTACGCCATCTCCATCCCCGCCGTCCTGCTCCTGGGCCTGAGCAAGAGCGGCTTCGGCGCGGGCTTCGGCTCGCTGGCCGTGCCGATGATGGCGCTGGCGGTCTCGGTGCCGCAGGCCGCCGCCATCCTGATGCCGATCCTGTTCGTGATGGACATCATGGGCCTGACCGCCTACCGCGGGAAGTGGGACGCGAAGCTGCTGCGCTTCCTGATCCCGGCGGGACTCGTGGGCACCGTCATCGGCACGCTGCTGTTCCGGCTGCTCGACGCGCGGCTGGTGGCGGGCATCGTCGGCGTGTTCACGCTGCTGTTCCTGGCGCAGCGCCTGCTGTTTCCGCCGCGCGCCGACAGCCCGCCGCCGCCGAAGTGGCTGGGCGGCATCCTCACCGCCACCTCGGGCTTCACCAGTTTCGTCGCGCACGCCGGCGGCCCGCCGGTGACGGCCTATGTGCTGCCGCTGCGGCTGGCGCCCGTCACCTTCGCGGCGACCATGAGCGTGTTCTTCTTCGTGATCAACCTGAGCAAGTGGATCCCGTACGGCTGGCTGGGGCTGCTGGACATGCGCAACATGGCGACGTCCTTCGCCTTGATGCCTTTCGCCCCGATCGGCGTGCTGGTCGGCGTGCGGCTGGCGCACAGGGTGCAGCCGAAGGTGTTCTACCGGCTGCTGTATGCGGGGATGTTCCTGACCGGGGTGAAGCTGGTGTGGGATGGGTTCTTCTGAGCAGTACTTGTCGCTGGCACAGCGCCTAGCGCTCCGCATCCCACCCCGGCAGCCGGTCCTCCCCCCGCTTGCGCCGCGCCTCGTTCTCCGCCCGCTCGCGCGCCATCTGCTCCTCCAGCTGCTGCCGCCCCGCCTTGACCACGGCGATCAGCCGCTTGCGGTCGCGGTAGTGCGGGTGCATCTTCTCGAACAGTTCCAGGTTGTGGCGGCGAAAGCGCATGGCCTGCTGGCGCGCCTCGTGCGGCGCCTGGCCCAGCAACTCCAGCACCGTGCGGCCGCTGCGCAGGCTGGACTCGAACACTTCCCGTTCCACCCGCATCACGCCTTTCTCGCGCAGGGCGTTCCAGTGCGGCACGTCGCGCGCGCGCGCCACCAGTTCCAGGTGCGGGAAGTGCTCGTGCACGAGGTCGACGATGCGCAGCGACTGCTCGGTGTCGTCCACCGCCACCACCAGCACGCGCGCGCTGGCGGCCCCGGCCGTGCGCAGCAGGTCCAGCCGCGTCGCGTCGCCGTAGTGGACCTGGTAGCCGAAGCTGCGCGCGGCCTCCACCATGTCGGCATCGTGGTCGAGCACGGTGGACCGGATGCCCTGGGCCGTCAGCAGCCGGCCGATGATCTGCCCGTAGCGGCCGAAGCCGGCGATGATCACCGGCGCGTCCTGCGGCTCGTCCAGTTCCGGCAGCCGGCGCCCCGCGCCGTTCAGGCGCGGCAGCAGGAAGCGGTCCACCGCCACCAGCAGCAGCGGCGTCAGCAGCATGGACACGGCCACGGCGCCAATCAGCAGCGACGCCGTCTCGCTCGAGAACACGCGCGCGCCGGCCGCGGCCTGGAACACCACGAAGGCGAACTCGCCGCCCTGCGCCAGCAGCAGGGTGAACACCGGCCGCTCCACCAGCGGGATGCCCATGGGCCGGGCGATCAGCCAGATCACCACGCCCTTGAGCACCATCAGCGTCACGACGATCAGCGCCATCACGCCGGGCGAGCGCGCCAGCACGCCGAAGTCGATGCTCATGCCCACCGCGATGAAGAACAGGCCGAGCAGGAGGCCCTTGAAGGGCTCGATGTCGGTTTCCAGCTCACGCTTGTATTCGCTCTCCGCCAGCAGCACGCCGGCCAGGAAGGCGCCCAGCGCCATCGACAGGCCCACCAGCTGCATCAGCGCGGCGATCGCCACCACCAGCAGCAGGGCCGCGGCGGTGAAGATCTCGGGCGTGCGGCTCTTGGCGATCCAGCGCAGCAGCGGTCGCAGCAGCAGCCGGCCGCCGAGGACGATGCCGCCGATCACGGCCACGATGCGCAGCGCTTCCATCCAGTGGTTGGCGCTGTCCGCGCGCGGGCCCGGCGCGCCCAGCAGGGGCAGCAGGGCGAGGATGGGGATGGCCGCGACGTCCTGGAACAGCAGGATCGAGAACCCGGCCTGGCCGCTGCTGGTGGGCAGCAGGTTGCGCTCGCCCATCACCTGCAGCGCGATCGCCGTCGAGGACAGCGCCAGCCCCAGCGCCGCGACCAGGGCGACCCGCCAGGGCGCGCCGGCCGCCAGGCCCCCCGCGAACAGCAGCGCCGCGCAACCGAGCACCTGCGCGCTGCCCCAGCCGAAGATCGGCCGCCGCAGGTTCCACAGGCGCCGCGGCTCCAGCTCCAGGCCGACCAGGAACAGCATCAGCACCACGCCGAATTCGGCGAAGTGCAGGATGTCCACCACGTTGGTGACCAGCCCCAGCACCCAGGGGCCGATCGCGATACCCGCGGCCAGGTAGCCCAGGATGGAGCCCAGGCCGATGGCCCGGGACAGCGGCACGGCGATCACCGCCGCGGCCAGGTAGATCAGGCTGCCGGTCAGCCAGCCGGGTGCGTGTTCCATCAGTCCTCCCCCGGGTGCGGCTCGGGCCGGTCGATGGCCGGCACGTCGGTGATGGGGCAGGCGCCGAGCTCCTCCAGCTCGGGCCAGTCCGGGTAGCTTTCCAGGCGCTGGCGGAACACGTCCCCGTGCGCCTGGATCTCGCGCTCGCTGGCCCGGTGCGTGCCGTGCAGCAGCAGCGGCGGCAGGAAGCGCATGCCGCACAGCTGCGCCGTCTGCTCGTAGGGCGGCAGGAAGGCGTCGAAGAAGTAGCGGTTGTAGCCTTGCGGATGGTAGGAGGCCTCCGGGCCGCCGGTGCTGGCCACCAGCCACAGGTCCTTGCCGTGCAGGGCGGTGCCGGAGCGGCCGTACGCCCAGCCGTAGCGCAGCACCTCGTCCAGCCACAGCTTCATGAGCGCCGGCATGGAGTACCACTGGATCGGGTGCAGCAGCACCAGCAGCCGCGCCGCTTCGACGTTGGCCTGTTCGGCCGCCACGTCGATGTCGTAGTCCGGGTAGCGGCCATAGAGGTCCTGCACCCGCACCCCCGGCAGCCCGCGCGCCTCGTCGAACAGCTGGCGGTTGGCCCGGGATTCCCGCCAGTTCGGGTGGGCGGCCAGCACGTACACGCCGGGCGGCCGGTTTGCGAACTCATCCATGCCCTGTAACATAGCTCATGCGGCTCTCCAGGCCGCGCATCGAAGGAGCGCGACTATGCCGGTCGTCGTTGTTGCGAATCCGAAAGGCGGGGTCGGCAAGACCACCGTCGCCACGAATATTGCGGGCTATTTCGCCGGACAGGGGCACCAGGTGATGCTCGGCGACGCGGACCGCCAGCAGTCCTCGCGCCTGTGGCTGCGGCTGCGCCCGCCCGAGGCGAGGCCCATCGCCAGCTGGGAAGTGGGCGACGGCCAGATCGCCAAGCCGCCCAGGGGCACCACCCACGTGGTGCTGGACACGCCCGCGGGCATGCACGGCAAGTGGATGGAGGATACGCTGCGCACCGCCGACAAGGTGGTGGTGCCGCTGCAGCCCAGCATCTTCGACATCTACGCCACCCGCGCCTTCCTCGACGAACTGGCCCACCACCGCAAGGCCGGCCGCATGCAGGTGGGCATCGTCGGCATGCGGGTCGATTCGCGCACCATCGCGGCGGACAAGCTGCAGGAGTTCGTCGACAGCCTGGGGCTGCCCGTGCTGGGCCTGCTGCGGCCCACGCAGAACTACGTGCACCTGGCCGCGCGCGGGCTGACGCTGTCGGACGTGGCGCCCGCCAAGGTCGAGCGCGACCTGGAGCAGTGGCAGCCCATCCACCGCTGGCTCGACGCGTAAGCGACCCCGCCGGGCGCCCTCCGCTTGCTACATTGCGGAGGATGAGAACCTTCCAATCGCTCGCCGAACTGCCGCCGATGGTCGGCCAGGAAGTCGCCGTCAGCGACTGGACCACCGTCACCCAGCACCAGGTCGACCTGTTCGCCGAGGCCACGGGCGACCACCAGTGGATCCACGTCGACGAGGAGAGAGCGAAGCAGGGTCCGTTCGGGGCGACGATCGCGCACGGCTTCCTCACGCTGTCGCTGATCCCGAAGTTCTTCGATTCGGCCTTCGAGGTGCGCGACACGAAGATGGGTGTGAACTACGGGCTGAACCGCGTGCGCTTCACCGGGCCGGTGCCGGTGGGCAGCCGCCTGCGCGGGCGCTTCAAGCTGCTGGAAGCCAAGGCGCTGGAGGGCAACGGCTGGCAGATGACCTGGCAGGTGACGATCGAGCGCGAGGGGACCGACAAGCCCGTGTGCGTGGCCGAATCGATCAGCCGCCGCTACGCCTGAGCCCGTACTTCCCGTAACGGTCCGCGACCGGGCAAAAAGAGGCCCGCACGAGGCGGGCCTGGAAGAAAGGAGTCTGGGTTGCCTGGCCTGCCCTGGTCGGGGCCGGTTAGGAAGCAGATGCGGGACCGTACGCGCCGTTTCAAACACAGCGGCTTGCAACGGAGTATTGCTTGTGTCGCACGCGGCACGGATCAGGCAGCGCCGTCGAAGCCCTGCTGCCGCCAGGCCTCGAACACGGTGATCGCCACCGCATTGGAAAGGTTGAGGCTGCGCTGGTTCGCGCGCATCGGCAGCCGCAGGCGCTGCGCGGGCGCGAAGCTCTCCAGCAGCTCCGCGTCGAGGCCGCGGGTCTCCGATCCGAACACGAGCCAGTCGCCGGGCGCGAAGGCCACGTCGTGCACGCGGCGCGTGCCCCTGGTGGAAAGCGCGAACAGGCGTTGCGCGTCCGGGCGCTCGCTCGCGAGCAGCGCATTCCAGTCCGCGTGGCGGCGCACTTGCGCGTACTCGTGGTAGTCCAGGCCGGCGCGCCGCATGTGGCGGTCCTCCATCGAGAAGCCCAGGGGCTCCACCAGGTGCAGCGTGCAGCCGGTGTTGGCGGCCAGCCGGATGACGTTGCCGGTGTTGGGCGGGATCTCGGGGGTGACCAGGACGATGTGGAACATGCCGGGGGATCATGTCATGCGGGGGAGGGGGCGTCGGTGCGGGCCAGGACGATGGCACTCACGCGCATCGCCCCCGCCTGCCGCAACGCCTTCGCCGCCGCATGCAGCGATGCCCCGCTGGTCATCACGTCGTCCACCAGCAGCGCCGATTTCCCGCGCACTTGCGCTGCCCGCAGCGGCTCGATGCCGAAGGCGCCGTCCACGTTCGCCTGGCGCGCGCGCCGGTCCAGGGCGGCCTGCGGATTCGTCTCGCGCAGCCGCAGCAGCAACTGCGTCTCGACCTTGGCCCGATCGAGCTGCCGCGCCAGCAGCAGCGCCTGGTTGAAGCCGCGCTCCGCCAGCCGCCGGGGTGCCAGCGGCATCGGCAGCAGGAGGTCGGCACGCTGCAATTCCTCGGCGATGCCGGGGATGCGCGCCATCCGTTCCGACAAGGCCTGCGCCCAGCCCGGCTCGCCGCTGAACTTGAAGCGCGCGAGCAGCCCGGACCAGGGATAGGCATAGGGCACCGCGGCGAAGCAGGCGTCCAGCGGCGGGGGCTCGCGCAGGCAGGCGCCGCAGGCGTCGTGGTCGGCGGGCAGGGGCAGGGCGCAGAGGGCGCAGCGATGCTGCGCCTGCGCGAAGCGGGCCACGCAGGCGTCGCACAAGGGGCGCGCGGGCCAGGCGCCGCAGACGGCGCAGCGGCTCGGAGGGGCTTTCGCCCAGCGCTGCAGCCAGGCGGTGCGCATCGCCTCAATATACTTCGCTGCCCCGCCCATGGCATCCGAACGTCCCCCGACCATCGCTCCCGCCGCCGCTGCCCGCTGGCAGCGCACCG
>JALHLO010000035.1 GCA_022844525.1 Ramlibacter sp. | reverse complement strand
TGGCCGTGGCGGCGGCCGCGGCGCCGGCAGCACCGGCCGGTGCGCCGGGCTTGGGCATGGGCGGCACCATGCCCGGCTTGATGATCATGGTCTTCTCGAAGGTCGCCCCGGGCGCCTCGTTGATGAACTTGATCTTGTACTTGCCGATCTCCACCGTGTCGTTGTTCTGCAACAACTGCTTCTTCACGGCCTTGCCGTTGACGTAGGTGCCGTTGGTGGAGTTCAGGTCCTCGAGGAAGACGTCGTTGCCCGTCAGCTGCAGCACGGCGTGCTCGCCGGACACGGCGAGATTGTCGATGACGATGTCGTTGTACGGACGGCGCCCCAGCGTCGTCCGGTCCTTCGTCAGCTGCACTTCCTTGATGACGACACCGTCGATCGAAACGATCATTTTCGGCATGGTCGACTCCTAATCAATCAATTCTTTACCGCCAAAGCCGTCCCGGGTCATTGTCCCAGCCAGCGCGAGATCAGTCCCCGTTTCTTGGAGCCGCTGTTGGCCTGGGCCAGCAGCACCGAAATGTTGTCGCGCCCGCCATTGGCGTTCGCGGCGTCGATCAGTTGCACCGTCTTCTGTTCCAGCGGCGCATCCCCGGCGAGGATCTGCGCGATGGCTTCGTCGTCCAGCATATCCGACAGCCCATCGGAGCACATCAGATACAGGTCGCCGGGATCCACCTTGTGTTCGTTGACTTCCAGCAGCACGGCGTCCTCGACGCCCAGGGCGCGCGTCACCAGGTTCTTGTTGGTGGAGGTCGCCGCCTGCTCCGGCGTGATCAGGCCCGCGTCCATCTGCTCCTGCAGCAGGGAGTGGTCCTTGGTGATCTGTTCGAGCAGGTTGTTGCGCAGGCGGTAGCAGCGCGAGTCGCCGATGTGCCCGAGCATGAGGCGCCCGTCCTGGAACACGCCCACGACCAGCGTGGTGCCCATGCCGCTGTACTGCGGGTTGGAATTGGCGGCGTTGAAGATGGAGCGGTTCGCGTTGTCGACGCAGATCTCCATCGCACGGCGCACTTCGCGGGCGTTCGCGTGGCGGCCGGCCTGGGCCAGCCAGCGTCCGAGTTCCGACTTGATGAAGGTCGTGGCCATGCCGCTGGCGACCTCGCCGGCGTTGTAGCCGCCCATTCCGTCCGCCAGGATACCGAGGCGGGTCGGTTCATCGAAGGTGACGGAATCCTCGTTGTTTTCGCGCGCAAGACCGGGGTCCGTGCGGATGCAAAACTCGTAGTTCATAGTTCGCGGGTCAGGGCTCCTGGCCGGTCTTCCCGCCGCCGGCCTGGGGCCTCTCCGGTGCCCCGGACTTGTTCATCACGGTGGTTTTCTCGAACTGCGCCCCCGGCGCCAGCCCGTCTGTCTGGCCCGCATCATAGCCGGGCACGGCCCCAGGCGGCATTGTTGATGCGAAAGCGTTGCCTGCCGCCATCACTGCGGCCTTTCCGGCCTCGTCGGCCGGCTCCGCGGCGCGAAAAGCGACCGTCCGGTCGGCATCCGCACCCGAGTCGGCGGCTCCGGCAGCGGCGGACGGCACGGAAACCGGGGTGGTGGCGGGCTCCCCCTGCAGGGCGGCCGCCACCGCGCGCAGGTCGCGCGCGAATTCGTCGCCGTCCTGGTAACGCAGGTCCGGCTTCTTGGCCAGGCAGCGGGCGACCACCTGCGCCAGCCGCTCGGGCAGGTCCTTGCGGGCGACGCGCGGGTCGGGCGCTTCCTCGTTGGCGATCTTGTACATCAGCTCCGCCATCGACTCGCCGCGGAAGGGCAGCACGCCGGTGAGCATCTGGTACAGCATCACGCCCAGCGAATAGAGGTCGGAGCGGCCGTCCACCTTCTTGCCCGCGATCTGCTCGGGCGACATGAAGCTGGGGGTGCCCAGCACCAGGCCGGTCTTGGTCTTGCTGGAGTCGGTGATCCGGGCGATGCCGAAGTCCGTCACCTTCACCGTGTCGGAATCCAGCTCGTACATGATGTTGGCCGGCTTGATGTCCCGGTGCACCACGTTCTGGCGGTGCGCATAGGCCAAGGCTTCCGCCACCCGCGCGACGATGGACAGCACCTTGGGCACCGGCAGCAGGTTGCCGTCCTTGCAGTAGTCCGCCAGGTCGCGGCCCTTGAGGAACTCCATCGCGATGTAGGCGAGATCGTGTTCCTCGCCGGCGTCGAAGATGGTCACGATGTTCTGGTGCTGCAGCCGGCCCGCCGTCTCGGCTTCGCGGAAGAAGCGCTCGCGCGCGTCGTTCAGCTCGTCGCCCTCGAACTCCTGCGCCAGCGCCATCGTCTTGATCGCCACCACGCGGCCGATCTTCGGGTCCTTGCCCAGGTAGACCACGCCCATCGCGCCCTTGCCCAGTTCCTTTTCCACCTGGTAGCGGCCCAGCATCGGCTTTTCCACCGCGCCGCCATCGAGCAGCATGGTGCCGCCGGGGTGGGTGCCGCCGCCGCCCAGGATCACCGTCTCCGACAGGTTCTTCGCGCGATTGAGCTTGGCCTCCAGGTCCTTGTACTTGCGGTTGTAGCGGGCCATGTGCTCGTACACCGCCTCGGCCTTGTTGAACTGCCGCTTGCGCTCGAAGTCCAGCGCCAGGTTGTACAGGTTGGCCATCAGCTCGTCGCCCATGGGCACGCGCTGGAAGCGGTCGAAGGCCATGTCCAGCTGGCCCTGGCCCTGCAGCGCCAGGCCCATCATGCGGTTGGTCTCGGCCGACTCCTCGTCGGCCTTCACCTTGCCCGCCTCGGTGATCAGGAAGCGCTTGGTGGTCAGCGCGATGTGCCCGATCAGCAGCAGCGTGGCGGGGTACACCAGCTGCACCCATACCGAGCCGCCGGAGAGCAGCCCGAACTCGGCGCCGAGCAGCGTCACGAACAGGATCGCCGTGAGCGCGCCGCCCATGCCGGCCGACAGCCGCGGCAGCACGGCGATCAGGTAACCGGCCACCAGCAGGAAGGCGCCCAGCGAGGCCAGCAGCGCCCAGGTGGGCTGCACCACGAAATGCTCGTTCAGGATGCTGGAGGTGATGTGGGCGATCAGTTCCACCGGCGCCAGGTTCTGGCCGCCGGGCGCGGGAAAGGGCGTGCCGACGCCGGCGGCGGTGGCGCCCACCAGCACGATCTTGTCGGCGTACTTGCTCGCCGGGATCTTGCCGCTGAGCACGTCGTAGAAGGAGTCCACCGGGAAGGCCGGCTTGCCATCGCGCGGCGGATAGAACTGCGGCAGCATGCGCGCCGCGTCGTCGGTGCGCACCTTCAGCTTGCCGATCTGCACCGACTCGCCGACATTGAGCTTGATGTCCGCCGGGTTCAGGTTCAGGCTCTTGGCGGCAGCGAGCAGCGCCAGCGAGGGCATGGCCTTGCCGTAGTAGTTCACCAGCATGGGCTCGTAGCGCACGGCGCCGTCCACGTCGACCAGCTGGTTCAGGTGGCCGATGCCGGCGGCGGCGTTGCCGATGGATTCGATCGGCTGCTGCGCGCTCACGCTGGCCAGCGAGAAGGCATTGCCGTCGTCCAGCGCGCTCTTGAGCGCCGCGGCGGTCAGCGGCCTGTCCGGCTTGCCCAGCGGCTCGCCCAGGCCGAACACCGTGGGCGTGAGCACGTTGCCCGCCCTGGCCATGCTGGCGGCCAGCTTGCCGTCGGTGTCCAGCGCCAGTTCCGCCTCCGCGATCAGCTTGCCCGCGTTCTCCACCGCCGCATTGCCGGCCGGGTCGCCCAGGGCTTCCTTGATCTTGCGGATGTAGCCGAGGCCGCGGTCGGTCTGCGGTTCGAAGAAGAAGGCCGTATGGACGATCGTCTTGGCCTTGGCGGCGGCCAGCTTGTCGATCAGTTCCGCGTGCACGTCGCGCGGCCAGGGCCAGCGGCCGATGTTGCCGACGCTCTGGTCGTCGATCGCGATGATGGCGATGCGGTCGGAGGGCTTGCGCGCGGTGGCGGTGCTGGCGTAGTCGTAGAAGCGCCGTTCGAGCGTGCCGATGAAGTCGGTGGCCTGGTACAGGACGACGACGGCCAGCACCACGAGGACGCCCACGAACCAGTCGCTGCGCCAGAAGCTGCCGCGCCTCGCGGCTGACGATGTGCTCACTTCCCGCCCCTTGTTCGGCATGACCGCCGACCGAACCTGTGCAAATCCACAGCGATGCCTTCCCAACCGCCGCCAGAGGGGGCCGGACTCCTGCGGCGACGGTAGCAGACGCCCCTGGGAGCCACAAGCCACTTTCTCACGCGGCTAGAACGTTTTGTTGCAAAACCGCGGCACGCCGTCAAGGGGGGCGGGCAAAAAAAGAAAGCCGGCCCCCTCGCGGCGGGCCGGCTGCGGCGGGTCGCCGCGCGCGCTTACAGCAGCGACTTGAGCAGCTTGGCCATCTCGGAGGGATTGCGCGTGACCTTGAAGCCGCACTCCTCCATGATGGCGAGCTTGGCGTCGGCCGTGTCGGCGCCGCCGGAGATCAGCGCACCGGCATGGCCCATGCGCTTGCCGGGGGGCGCGGTGACGCCGGCGATGAAGCCCACGATCGGCTTCTTCATGTTGGCCTTGCACCAGCGCGCGGCTTCCGCTTCGTCGGGGCCGCCGATCTCGCCGATCATGATCACGGCGTCGGTTTCCGGATCGTCGTTGAAGGCCTTCATCACGTCGATGTGCTTCAGGCCGTTGATCGGGTCGCCGCCGATGCCCACGGCGGTGGACTGGCCCAGGCCGATCTCGGTCAGCTGCGCCACCGCTTCGTAGGTGAGCGTGCCGGAGCGCGAGACCACGCCGATGCGGCCCTTGCGGTGGATGTGGCCGGGCATGATGCCGATCTTGATCTCGTCGGGCGTGATCAGGCCGGGGCAGTTGGGGCCCAGCAGCAGCGTCTTCTTGCCGCCCCTGGCTTCCTTCTGCTTCATCTTGTTGCGCACTTCCAGCATGTCGCGCACCGGGATGCCTTCGGTGATGCAGATCGTCAGGTCCAGGTCCGCTTCCACGGCCTCCCAGATCGCGGCCGCGGCGCCCGCCGGCGGCACGTAGATCACGGAGACGGTCGCGCCGGTCTTCTCCTTGGCGTCCTTCACCGAGGCGAAGATCGGGATGTCGAAGATCTTCTCGCCCGCCTTCTTGGGGTTCACGCCGGCGACGAAGCAGTTCTTGCCGTTCGCGTATTCCTGGCACTTCTCGGTGTGGAACTGGCCGGTCTTGCCCGTGATGCCCTGGGTGATGACCCTGGTGTCCTTGTTGATGTAGATCGACATGGCTTGTGTTCCTGACTTACTTGTTCACGGCCGCGACGACCTTCTGGGCCGCTTCGGCCATGGTGTCCGCGCTGATGATCGGGAGGCCGCTCTCGGCCAGCATCTTCTTGCCCAGTTCCTCGTTGGTGCCCTTCATGCGCACGACCAGCGGGACCTGCAGGTTCACCGCCTTGCAGGCGGTGATCACGCCGGTGGCGATGGTGTCGCACTTCATGATGCCGCCGAAGATGTTGACCAGGATGGCCTTGACCTTCTTGTTCTTCAGCATGATCTTGAAGGCCTCGGTCACCTTCTCCGGGGTGGCGCCGCCGCCCACGTCGAGGAAGTTGGCCGGCTCGGCGCCGAACAGCTTGATGGTGTCCATGGTCGCCATGGCCAGGCCGGCGCCGTTGACCAGGCAGCCGATGTTGCCGTCCAGGGAGATGTAGGCGAGGTCGAACTTGGAGGCCTCGATCTCGGCCGGGTCTTCCTCGTCGAGGTCGCGCAGCGCGACGATTTCCGGGTGGCGGAACAGCGCGTTGCTGTCGAAGTTGAACTTGGCGTCCAGCGCCTTGATGTTGCCGTTGCCTTCCAGGATCAGCGGGTTCACTTCCACCAGGGAGGCGTCGGTGTCCATGTAGCACTTGTACAGCTTCTGGAACACGTCGACGGCCTGCTTCTGCGAAGCCTCGGGAATGCCGATGCCCTTGGCCAGCTGCATGGCCTGGTCGCTGCTCATGCCGGTGAGCGGGTCGACGAACACCTTGATGATCTTCTCGGGCGTGGCGTGCGCCACTTCCTCGATGTCCATGCCGCCTTCGCTGGAGGCCATGAAGGCCACCTTCTGGCTGGCGCGGTCGGTCACCACGGAGACGTACAGCTCCTTCTTGATGTCGGCGCCTTCCTCGATCAGCAGGCGGCGCACCTTCTGGCCTTCGGGGCCGGTCTGGTGGGTCTTGAGCTGCATGCCCAGGATCTCGCCCGAGAGCTTCTTCACTTCGTCGATCGAGCGCGCCAGCTTGACGCCGCCGCCCTTGCCACGGCCGCCGGCGTGGATCTGGGCCTTCACGACCCACACCGGGCCGCCCAGCTTCTGCGCCGCTTCGACGGCTTCCTGGACCGTGAACGCCGGGATGCCGCGCGGCACGGGCACGCCGAAATTGCGCAAGATCTCCTTGCCTTGGTACTCGTGAATCTTCATGAGGTCTCTCTCGGGGAAAAGGGAATCTGTGCCGGCAGGACTTGGCTAGGTCAGCGGGCCGGCGGGGCAGCTGGGGAGGGCAGCGACCAAACTGTATCATGGTGCACTGCACCAAAACCCACGCGGGCCTTACAGTAACGATAAGCAGTTGCTATAGGAAAAAGAGATGCCCAAGGTCTTCATCGACGGCGAAGCCGGCACCACCGGCCTCCTCATTCGCGAGCGGCTCCAGGCGATGCCCGGCATCGAGCTGGTGAGCATCGCGCCCGAGCGGCGCAAGGACCCCGCGGCCAAGCGCGAGCTGATGGCGGGCGTGGACCTGGTGATCTTCTGCCTGCACGACGAGGCCGCGCGCGAATCGGCGGCCATGGTCGATGCGATCGGCAAGGCCGGCGGGAAGAAGCCGCGCATCATCGACGCGTCGACCGCGCACCGCACCGCCGAAGGCTGGGTGTTCGGTTTCCCCGAGCTGTGCGCCGGCCAGCGCGAGGCGATCGCGAAGGCCGATCGCGTGAGCAACCCCGGCTGCTATGCCACCGGCGCGATCGCGCTGCTGCGCCCGCTGGTGGACGCGGGCGTGCTGCCGACCGACTACCCGGTGGTGCTGCCCTCGGTGAGCGGCTACTCGGGCGGCGGCCGCTCGATGATCGAGGCCTACGAATCCGGCAGCGCGCCGCCCTACGAGCTGTACGCGCTGGGCCTGAAGCACAAGCACCTGCCGGAGATCATGAAGTACACGGGCATGGTGCGCCGCCCGATCTTCATCCCCTCGGTGGGCAACTTCCGCCAGGGCATGCTGGTGGAACTGCCGCTGCACCTGAACACGCTGCCCGGCAAGCCGACCCCGGCCGACCTGGAGGGCGTGCTCAAGCGTC
The DNA here is from genome assembly GCA_022844525.1 of Ramlibacter sp. GTDB lineage: Bacteria > Pseudomonadota > Gammaproteobacteria > Burkholderiales > Burkholderiaceae_C > Ramlibacter. The sequence goes on along the minus strand of JALHLO010000035.1, from coordinate 15,333 downwards.
ACTACCAGGGCAGCGAATGGGTCACCGTGGAGCCGGCCGGCGAGGACGGCAAGCTGGAGCCGACCGCGCTGAACGACACCAACAGGATGGAGCTGCGCGTGTTCAGCAACATGGACTACGCGCACGCCGTGCTGGTCGCGCGCCTGGACAACCTGGGCAAGGGCGCCAGCGGCGCCGCGGTGCAGAACCTGAAGATCATGCTGGGGATCTGACGTCGCCCCCGCGCGGGCGGGGATGACGGGTCACGCCTCGCCCGGGTCGAGCTTCAGCACGCGCTGGATCACGTCGCCGCCGAAGCCGCGGGCCGCGAGGAAGCGCGCCTGCTTGGCGCGCTGCTGCGCGTCGGCCGGCAGCTCCCCGAACTTCCTGCGCCACACTTCGCGCGCCCGTTCGACTTCGGTCGCCTTGAGCCCGGCCACGGCGATCGCCACGCGTTCGGCGTCCAGCCCCTTGGCCTGCAGTTCCTGCTTGACGCGGCCGGCGCCCAGCCGGGCGGCGCGCCGGTGCACGACCGAATCCACGACGCGCTGTTCGTCGATGAAGCCGCGCGCCTGCAGTTCGTCCAGCGCCGCCTTCAACTGGCCGGGCTCCGTCTCGTGCGCGGCGAGCTTGCGTTCGAGTTCGCGGCGGGAATGCTCGCGGGCCGCGAGCAGCCTCAGCGCGCGGCCCTTGAGCGAGAGCTGGCCGAAGGCCATGCGCCAGCAGTCCCTTATTCGGCCGTCGCCACGTCCGCCGGCAGCAGCGGGATCGCGAGCGCCTCGCGCACCTTGTTCTCGATCTCGCGGGCGAGCTCGGGGTTCTCGCGCAGGAACTCGCGCGCGTTGTCGCGGCCCTGGCCGATCTTCTCGCCGTTGTAGGCGTACCAGGCGCCGGACTTCTCCAGGATCTGGTTGGCCACGCCCATGTCGATGACCTCGCCCTCGCGGCTGATGCCCTCGCCGAACAGGATGTCGAACTCCGCCGTCTTGAACGGGGGCGCCACCTTGTTCTTCACGACCTTGACCTTGGTCTCGTTGCCGATCGCTTCCTCGCCCTTCTTGATGGTGCCGGTGCGGCGGATGTCCAGGCGCACCGAGGCGTAGAACTTCAGCGCGTTGCCGCCGGTGGTGGTCTCGGGGCTGCCGAACATCACGCCGATCTTCATGCGGATCTGGTTGATGAAGATGACCATGCAGTTGGTCTTCTTGATGGTGGCGGTCAGCTTGCGCAGCGCCTGGCTCATCAGGCGGGCCTGCAGGCCGGGCAGCGAGTCGCCCATCTCGCCTTCGATTTCGGCCTTGGGCACCAGCGCCGCCACCGAGTCGATGACGATCAGGTCGACCGCGCCGGAGCGCACCAGGCTGTCGACGATTTCCAGGGCCTGCTCGCCGGTGTCGGGCTGCGAGATCAGCAGGTCGGAGACGTTCACGCCCAGCTTCTGCGCGTACTGGATGTCCAGCGCGTGCTCGGCGTCGACGAAGGCGCACTGGCCGGCCTGGCGCTGCATCTCGGCGATGACCTGCAGCGTGAGCGTGGTCTTGCCCGAGGATTCCGGGCCGTAGATCTCGATCACGCGGCCGCGCGGCAGGCCGCCGACGCCCAGCGCGATGTCCAGCCCCAGCGAGCCGGTGGAGACGACCTGGATGTCCTCGATCTTCTCGCCTTCGCCCAGGCGCATGATCGTGCCCTTGCCGAACTGCTTCTCGATCTGGGCCAGGGCCGCCTGCAGGGCCTTGGCCTTTTCGCTGTCGGCCGGGGCAATCCTGGTTCCTTTGACTTGAGCGTCCATCTGTTTCTCCTTGCGCATTCGGTTCCGTGGGTTGGTTGAGCCGGACATCCAGTGGATTTAAGTACAGGCTGGATGCATGGCCAGTAATGTAACGAACGCGGTGCCGCGCGGACAACAGGTTTTTTCGTCAGTTTGCCTTACGATCGCGGAATGACGACAGCAGAGGACGGCTGGCGCCTCACCCACCTCGGGCGGCTGCTGGGGCACGCGATGCGCCGCTTCGACGAGCGCGTGCTGCACCTGATGGCCCACAACATCGACGTGCCGCTGGCGCTGTCCAACCTGGCGGCGCGCGCCCAGATCAGCGCCGCCCACATCCACATCACCCGGCACCTCGACCTGCAGGGCGCCCGGCTGACGGACCTGGCCCAGAAGGCCGGCATGAGCAAGCAGGCCATGGGCGACCTGGTGGACCAGTGCGAGGCCTGGGGGCTGGTGACCCGCGAGAGCGACCCGCGCGACGCGCGGGCGCGGCTGGTGCAGTTCACCCCCACCGGGCTGTTGTGGCTGCAGGCCTTCCGCGAGGCGGTGGCGCAGGCCGAAAAGGAGTTCCGCGCCGAGGTCGGGCAGGACGTGGCCACGGTCGTGAAGATCGGCCTGGAAGCCTACGCCGGGGCTTCGGGCTGATCTGCGTCAGCTGGCCGCGCAGTCGGCGCCCCTAGAATTTGAAGCCAAAGCGCCCGGACAAAGAGGCGCCCCACCAGGAGACAAGCATGCGGATCCTCATCGCCGAAGACGACCAGGTGCTGGCCGACGGCCTGCTGCGCAGCCTGCGCGCATCCGGCGCCGCCGTGGACCACGTGGCCAGCGGCACCGAAGCCGACGCCGCGCTGATGACGAACAACGAGTTCGACCTCCTGATCCTGGACCTGGGCCTGCCCAGGATGCACGGCCTGGAGGTGCTGCGCAAGCTGCGCGCGCGCGGCACCTCCATGCCGGTTCTGATCCTGACCGCCGCCGATGCGATCGAGGAGCGCGTCAAGGGCCTGGACCTCGGCGCCGACGACTACATGGCCAAGCCCTTCGCGCTGTCCGAGCTGGAAGCGCGGGTGCGCGCGCTCACGCGCCGGGGCATGGGTGGCACCAGCAGCACCATCAAGCACGGGCCCCTGGTGTACGACCAGGCCGGCCGCGTCGCCACCATCGACGGCAAGATGGTCGAACTGTCCGCCCGCGAGCTGGGGCTGCTGGAGGTGCTGCTGCAGCGCGCCGGCCGCCTGGTGAGCAAGGACCAGCTGGTGGAGCGCCTGTGCGAATGGGGCGAAGAGGTGAGCAACAACGCCATCGAGGTCTACATCCACCGCCTGCGCAAGAAGATCGAGAAAGGCCCGATCCGCATTGCCACGGTGCGCGGGCTCGGCTACTGTCTGGAAAAGATCCCGGGCTGACCTGCGTCCAGGCCCGGGGCGTTGAAGCCATTCGGGAGCCTTGGGTCCCCGCCTGCGCGGGGATGACGAAGACATGAAGCTTTTCCAGCGCGAGCAGCGCTCGCTGTTCGGCGAGATCCTGGACTGGATGCTCACGCCGCTGCTGCTGCTGTGGCCGGTCAGCCTGGCCCTGACCTGGCTGGTGGCGCAGAGCATCGCCGGCAAGCCCTTCGACCGCGCGCTCGAATACAACGTGCAGGCGCTGGCGCAGCTGGTGCACGTGCAGCCGCAGCGCGCCACCTTCAACCTGCCGCAGCCCGCGCGCGAGATCCTGCGCGCCGACGACTCCGACCATGTCTACTACCAGGTGCTCGGCCCGCGCGGCGAGCTGCTCTCCGGCGAGCGCGATTTCCCGCTGCCCCCGGAGGACGAGAAGCCCTTCCCGGGCGAAACGCACCTGCGCGACGACGAGATGCGCGGCCTGGACGTGCGCGTGGCCTACACCTGGGTGCCGGTGCCGGGCGCCACGCCGGCGCTGGTGCAGGTGGCCGAGACGCGCGAGAAGCGCTCCGTGCTGGCCACGGAGATCATCAAGGGCGTGATGCTGCCGCAGCTGGCGATCCTGCCGGTGGCCGTGCTGCTGGTGTGGCTGGCGCTGGTGCGCGGCATCAAGCCCCTGTCCGAGCTGGAGGAGCGCATCCGCGCGCGCAAGCCCGACGACCTGAGCCCGCTGGACGAGAAAGTGGTGCCGCTGGAAGTGGCGCCGCTGGTGTCCTCGGTCAACGACCTGCTGACGCGCCTGAAGAGTTCGATCGCCACGCAGAAGCGCTTCCTGGCCGACGCGGCGCACCAGCTGAAGACGCCGCTGGCCGGCCTGCGCATGCAGGCCGACCTGGCGCAGCGCGAGCAGTTCAACGCGGAGCAGCTGAAGCAGTCGCTGGCGCAGATCGGCCGCTCCAGCATGCGCGCCACCCATACCGTGAACCAGCTGCTGTCGCTGGCGCGGGCGGAATCGAGCGGCAAGGCCCTGGTGCGCCAGCCCTGCGACCTGGCGGCGCTGGCGATCGAGGCGGTGCAGGACACGGTGCCGCGCGCCATGGACAAGCACATCGACCTGGGCTACGACGGCGCCGATCCCGGCTCGCCCGGCATCACGCTGCCGGGCAACCCGACGCTGCTCAAGGAGATGATCCGCAACCTCCTGGACAACGCGGTGGCCTACACGCCGTCCAGCCAGCAGCAGCCGGGCGTGGTGACGGCGCGCGTGCTGACCGACCCCTTCAGCGGCGTGCAGGTGCTGCAGGTGGAGGACACCGGCCCCGGCATCCCCGAGTCCGAACGCGAACTGGTGTTCCAGCCTTTCTACCGCGCGCTGGGGACCAACGTCGACGGCTCCGGCCTCGGGCTGCCGATCGTGCTGGAGATCGCGCGCCAGCACGGCGCGGTGGTGGAGCTGGAGGACGCGCGGCCGGGGCAGGTGCCGCCGGGCACGCGCGTCACTGTGCGCTTCGAGGCGGCCGCGAGGCAGGCCGACCTGGCCGAGGCCGTGCAGGCGCTCTGAGCAGCGTGTAACAGCTCCCGCGGGGGGTGCCCTGTCCGCGCCACCCTTGACCGCCATCAATGCGGTCGCCGGGCCGGCGCCTAGTGTGCAGTAAGTCACACAGCACCAGGAGGTTCCCCATGCGCCCCACCGCTTGCCTCGCGGCCTGCGCCGCGTTGTTCCTTTCCGCCACGGCCCTTCCCGCCGCGGCCGCCGACCCGCAGTCCCTGCCCTGGAGCAGCATCCCGGTGAAGAAGGTCACGCTGGTCTATCCCGGCGCATCCACCTACGAATGGCTGCTCAGCCCCGCGCACGAAAAGGCGAACGTCCGCGTGCAGCAGGGCCGCTCCTGCGCCAGCTGCCACGACGAGGAGGACATGAAGGAACTGGGCGACAGCCTGGTCAAGGGCGGCCGCCTCGAGCCCTCGCCGATCCCGGGCAAGAAGGGCACCCTGGACCTGCAGATCCAGGCCGCGCACGACACCGAGTACCTGTACCTGCGTGCCCAGTGGAAGACGCAGATGAACCGCGAAGGGCGCATGCACGACTACGTGCGCTTCGACGGGCAGAAGTGGAAGTGGTACGGCCACGACCGCAACAACAAGGACGTGCGTTCGGGCGCCGAGCCGCCGCTGTACGAGGACCGCTTCTCGATCATGCTGGACGACGGCAAGGTGGACCGCTTCGCCGAGCACGGCTGCTGGGTCACCTGCCACAACGGCATGCGCGACGCACCGGGGCAGGCGACGGCCGAGGCCATCAAGCGCAATGCGCTGCTGGGTGACACGGGGCTGAAGACGGACGAAGTGCGCAAGTACCTGCCCTCCACCCGCCACGGCCCGGGCTGGGACCAGACCCGCTCCGCCGAGGACATCGCCAGGCTCAAGGCCGACGGCGGCTTCCTCGACCTGATGCAGTGGCGCGCCGCCCGCTCGGCGCCGGTGGGCATGGCCGACGACGGCTACGTGCTGGAGTACCGCAACTTCGACGCCGGCAAGAACCCCTTCTCCGGCAACATCGACACCAAGACCATGACCCCGAGGTTCATGTTCGACCCCGCCAAGGTGGGCGTGCGGGCGCTGCAGGCGCGCGACATCGGCGACGCGAGCAAGCCGGCCGCGCTGGTGCGCGAGGCCAACGCCGTGCCCTACGACCCGAACGCGGGCTGGAAGGAAGGCGACATCCTGCCCGGGCGGCTGCTGAGCCGCGCCGACGCGAAGGGCTCCGCCGCCGACAACGACGCCGTCTTCGGCAACTGGAAGGACGGGACGTACACGGTGGTGTGGCGCCGCAAGCTGGACACCGGCAACCCGGACGACAAGGCGCTGAAGGTCGGTGGCCGCTACACGATCGGCCTCGCGGTGCACGACGACAACGTCACCACCCGCTTCCACCACGTGTCCTTCCCGCTGTCGCTGGGCATCGGCGTCGACGCCGACCTGCGCGCGACGACGCTGAAGTAGAGGCCCGCGCGGGCGGCCGCTCAGGCCTTGAACAGGTTCAGCTGCAGCCGCTCGCGCTCGATCGCCTTCGCCACCCCCGGCAGCTGCGCGACCTTCTGCACGTGCGCCCACAGCGCGGGAAAGCCGGTCGGGTCGATCTGCGCGAAGCCGCCCCAGCGCAGCAGCGTGAGCGCGTAGGCGTCCAGCGGGCCGAAGCGGTCGCCGCCGAGGAAGGCGCGGCCTTCTTCGGCGGCCTGCTTCGCCATCGCCTCGATCTCGCCCAGCAGGCCCGCATAGACCTTGGCGTTGAAGGTCTTCAGCTCCGCCTGCGCCTCCGGCGTGCCGGCGAACTTGAAGGGCATGAACACGTGCGTGAAGGTCGGGTGCACGGTGTTGTTCATCCAGGCCAGCGTCTCCAGCACGCGCGTGCGCGCCAGCGGCTCGCGCGGCAGGAACTGCTGCTCGGGGAACTTCGCGTCGAGGTGGTTCACGATCGCCACGATCTGCGTGATCGTCTCGCCGCCGTCCACCAGCACCGGCACCTGGCCGCGCGGGTTGACGGCGCGGTACGCGGGCTCGTTCTGCTCGCCCTTGTGCAGCTTGACCAGCACCGGCTCGTAGTCGGCGCCGGCCGCCTCCAGCAGGCTGTGCGGCACGAAGGAACAGGCGCCAGGGGCGAAATAGAGCTTCATCGACATCACGGGTCTCCTCGGGTCAGCGGCAGGGCCGCAGGGTCTTGCCGGCCAGCACGCCGGTGAGCTCGGGCACGCGCGGCCGCAGGCTGTCGTCCACCGCCGGCAGCAGCAGGCGCTGGCCGCGCTGCTCGGGCCGCTCCTGCACCACGCGGGCGGTGCGCACGCCGCGTTCGGCCAGCGCGTTGAGCTGCACGGTGGCGGCGGCCTCGTTGGGAAAGCTGCCCAGGGACAGGCCGGGCTCCAGTTCCGGATTGGTCAGCGCCTCGAACGAAATCCCGATCTGGCGCAGTTCGGCGCGCTTGCGCGCCACCTGTTCGACGCCCGCATACTTGCCCATGTAGATGATCCAGCGGCCCGGCTCCGTCACCGGGTCCAGCGCCCAGGTGCCGGCCGGCCAGGTGTCCAGCACGCTGCGCAGCGGCGCGATCTGCGCGTCGTCGAGCGCCGCGGTCTGCAGGCATTCGGGCGGCCGCGGCGCCTGCGCGGCGAGCTGCTCGGCCTGCCGCAGTTCCTCCAGCGGCAGCACCCGGACCGCCTCGGGGCGGACCTGCTGCAGCAGCCGCTGCGGCTCGGACTGCTGCGCGGGCCCCAGCCCCCAGGGCTGCAGCAGCCCCTGGGACCAGGCGAAGAAGCCGGCATTGGCCAGCAGCAGGAGCAGGACGATCAGGCGCAGCATGGGTTCGCGGTCAGGGCAGGGCCGGCCGCACGCTCACCTCGGAGCTGGCCACGGCCCGCAGGCCCGCCGCAGTATGCACCAGCAGGGCGCCGTCGTCGCCGACCCCGTGCGCGGTGCCGGCCGTGCCGTCGCTCAGGGCGACCGCGCGGTCCCGCAGCGCATCGCGCGCGTCGAAGCGGGCGTGGAAACCGGCGAAGCCGGCGTCGGCGAAGGCGAGCAGGTCGCGCACCAGCGGCGGCAGCACGCGCAACAGCACTTGGGGCCCGTCGGCATCGGCGACCAGTTCGCGCAGGCCCGCGGGCGGCGTCGACAGCCCCTGCGCCGGCGGTGCCTCGATGTTGATGCCGATGCCGATCACCGCCTGGCGCGGGCCGGCGCCGGCGCTCGCCGTCTCGATCAGGATCCCGCCCAGCTTGCGGTCGCCGACCCACAGGTCGTTCGGCCACTTCAGGCGCACCGCGGGGTGCAGGTTCTCCGCCACGCTCACGCCGACCGCCAGCGACAGGCCGGACCAGTCGGACGGCGTGAGCGGCAGCGCGAGCGAGAAGGTCAGCGATGCGCCCGGCGCGCTCTGCCAGCCGCGCCCCAGCCGCCCGCGTCCCGCCGTCTGCCGCTCGGCCACCAGCAGCACGGGCTCGCCGCGCCCGGCGCGGGCCCGGCGCATCAGCTCGGTGTTGCTGGAGTCGATTTCCGGCAGGATTTCGACGGTGAAGCCGGGCCACAGGGGCGCCACGGCCTCCCAGATCGCCTCGGCCGGCCAGTTCATGCGCGAGCTCAGCGGCGGCGCCGCTTGGGCGCCAGCAGCGTGCCCCGGCAGTTCTTGCTGCCGCACCAGCAGGGATACTCCGCCTTCAGCGCCTTGGTGTACGGTTCGTCGATGATCAGGCCGTAGTCGTAGTTCAGCTCTTCGCCCGCCTTGATGTTGCGCAGGCTCTTGATGAACACGCGGCCCTCTTCCTCGTCGGCCTCGCAGTTCGGCTCGCAGGAGTGGTTGATCCAGCGCGCGGCGTTGCCGCCGACGGCCGCGTCGATCACCCGGCCGTCGTCGACGTGGAAGTAGAAGGTATGGTTGGGGTCCTTCGGGTTCCAGGGGTGGCGGCGCTGGGCCTCCTTCCAGGAAATGATCTCGCCCACGTATTCGATGAGCTTTTCACCTTCGGGGATGTCCTGCAGCGCGAAGACGCCCTTGCCGTGCACCCCCGACTTGCGGACCTGGATGCGGCGGTTCGTCCTGGGGGCAGCCGGCTTCCGGGCAGCGGGTTTCTTCTGGGTCGCGGGCTGGGGCTTCGCGGCGGGCTTGGCGGGCATTGAAAATTTCGTGTTAATTTGAATTCGTACACGTGCGCGCGTGCGCGTGCGCGTACGCGCGCGGAAAAGCGCGATTGTAAGAACACCCAAGGAGGGGGGCCGCATGGCACCCGCTGATTCGTGAGCAAAACTCTGGTCATTGCCGAAAAACCGTCCGTGGCCCAGGACATCGTCCGGGCCCTGACTCCCGTTGCCGGCAAGTTCGACAAGCACGACGAGCACTTCGAGAACGACACGTACATCGTCACCAGCGCCGTGGGCCACCTGGTGGAGATCCACGCGCCGGAGGAGTTCGACGTCAAGCGCGGCAAGTGGAGCTTCGCCCACCTGCCCGTGATCCCGCCCTACTTCGACCTGAAGCCGGTGGACAAGACCAAGGCACGCCTGAACGCGGTGGTCCGGCTGGCCAAGCGCAAGGACGTCACCGACCTGGTGAACGCCTGCGACGCCGGGCGCGAGGGCGAGCTGATCTTCCGCCTGATCGAGCAGTACGCCTTCGGCAGCGACGGCCTGGGCGCGGGCAGGAAGGGCGCCGCGGCCAAGCCGGTGCGGCGCCTGTGGCTGCAGTCGATGACCCCGCAGGCCATCCGCGACGGCTTCGAGAAGCTGCGCACCGACAAGCAGATGCAGGGCCTGGCGCACGCGGCGCGCTCGCGCTCGGAAGCCGACTGGCTGGTGGGCATCAACGGCACGCGGGCGATGACCGCGTTCAACTCGCGCGACGGCGGCTTCTTCCTGACCACCGTGGGCCGGGTGCAGACGCCCACGCTGGCCATCGTGGTGGAGCGCGAGGAGCAGATCCGCAAGTTCATCAGCCGCGACTACTGGGAGATCCACGGCAGCTTCCTGGCCGACGCCGGCGAGTATCCCGGCAAGTGGTTCGACCCGAAGTGGAAGAAGGACCCGGAAGACGCGGAGAAGCGCGCCGATCGCGTGTGGAGCCAGCAGGAAGCGCAGGCGATCGCCGACGCGGTGCGCGGCAAGGCCGCCACCGTCACCGAGGAATCGAAGCCGACCACCCAGGCCGCCCCCGGCCTGTTCGACCTGACTTCGCTGCAGCGCGAGGCCAACGGCCGCTTCGGCTATTCGGCCAAGACCACGCTGTCGCTGGCGCAGTCGCTGTACGAGCGGCACAAGGCCCTGACCTATCCGCGAACCGATTCGCGCCACCTGCCGCAGGACTACGTGAAGGTGGTGCACGACACCATGGGCATGCTGGCCGGCAGCGGCATGCCGCACCTGGCGCCGTTCGCCAGGCAGGCGGTGGACGAGGGCTACGTCAAGCCCATCAAGCGCGTGTTCGACGACAGCAAGGTGTCGGACCACTTCGCGATCATCCCCACGCTGCAGGCGCCCAGCGGCCTGTCGGACGCGGAGCAGAAGCTCTATGACCTGGTGGTGCGCCGCTTCCTGGCGGTGTTCTTCCCGAGCGCCGAATACCTGGTGACCACCCGCATCAGCCAGGCCGTGGGCCACCACTTCAAGACCGAAGGCAAGGTGCTGGTGAAGCCCGGCTGGCTGGCGATCTACGGCAAGGAAGCCGCGGCCGAAGTGGAGGACGCGCAGGCCGGCGACAAGGGCCAGAACCTGGTGCCGGTGAAGCCCGGCGAGATGGTGCGCACCGAAAGCGTGGAGGTCAGGGGCCTGAAGACCCGGCCGCCGGCCCGCTACAGCGAAGCGACGCTGCTGGGCGCGATGGAAGGCGCCGGCAAGTTCGTGGAGGACGACGAGCTGCGCGAAGCCATGGCCGAAAAGGGCCTGGGCACGCCGGCCACGCGCGCCGCCATCATCGAAGGCCTGATCAACGAGAAGTACATGCTGCGCGAGGGCCGCGAGCTCATTCCCACGGCCAAGGCCTTCCAGCTGATGACGCTGCTGCGCGGGCTGGGCGTGGAGGAACTGAGCAAGCCCGAGCTGACCGGCGAGTGGGAATACAAGCTGGCGCAGATGGAGCACGGCAAGCTCTCGCGCGAGCAGTTCATGCACGAGATCGCGGACATGACGAAGCGCATCGTCATGAAGGCCAAGGAGTACGACCGCGACACGGTGCCGGGCGACTACGCGACGCTGAAGACGCCCTGCCCCAATTGCGGCGGCGTGGTGCAGGAAACCTATCGCCGCTACAACTGCGTGGGCGGCAAGGGCAAGGAGCCCTGCGGCTTCTCCTTCACCAAGATCCCCGCCGGGCGCGCCTTCGAGCTGGTCGAAGTGGAGCAGTTCCTGCAGAACAAGCGCATCGGCCCGCTGCAGGGCTTCCGCTCCAAGGCCGGCTGGCCCTTCACCGCCGAACTGGCGTTGAACTACGACGAGGAAGAGAAGAACTGGAAGCTGGAGTTCGACTTCGGCAACGAGGACAACCCGGCGGAGACCGGCGAGATCGTCGACCTGTCGGCGCAGGAGCCGCTGGGCCCCTGCCCCAAGTGCGGCCACAAGGTGTACGAGTGGGGCAGCAACTATGTCTGCGAGCGCGCCGTGCCCACCGAGAAGCACCCGGCGCCCACCTGCGACTTCCGCAGCGGCAAGATCATCCTGCAGCAGCCGGTGGAGCGCGAGCAGATGGCCAAGCTGCTGGCCACCGGCAAGACCGACCTGCTGGACAAGTTCGTGTCCATGCGCACGCGCCGGCCGTTCAAGGCATTCCTGGCGTGGGACGCGGAAGCGGGCAAGGTGAACTTCGAGTTCGAGCCGCGGGCCTCCAAGTTCCCGCCGCGCAAGACGGCGGGAGCGGCCACCAAGACCACGGCGGCGGGACGCGCCGCGGCGAAGTCGCCGCCGACGCCGGTGAAGGCGACCGCGAAGGCGGCCAAGGCGGTGGCGAAGAAGGCGGCGCCGGCGAAGAAGGCCGCCGCCAAGGCCCCGCGCAAGACCGGCGCAGGGCTCAGGCCCAGCGCGGAGCTCGCCGCCGTGATCGGCAGCGAACCGGTGGCGCGCACCGAGGTCATCAAGAAGCTGTGGGACTACATCAAGGCCAAGGGCCTGCAGGACAAGAAGGACAAGCGCGCCATCAATGCCGACGACAAGCTGCGCCCGGTGTTCGGCAAGCCGCAGGTCACGATGTTCGAGCTGGCCGGGATCGTGGGCAAGCACCTGTCGGCGCTGGAATAGCTCAGCGCCGGGGCTTGCTCAGCTCCGGAATCCGCACCGCCAGCACCGCCCAGTCGATCAGCCTTTGCACCGGCTCGGGCGGCTCCATGCGCGCGGTGACGCCGACGGTGGAACGGCCGATGTTGCCCAGCGGGATCCGCCCCAGCAGGTGACCGAGCGGCAGCAGCGCGATGCGCAGCAGCTGCCCCGCCATCTCGCGCCAGTCGTGTGTTTCGCCCGCCAGGCCCAGCATGCGCCTGTGGCTGTCGAAGTGGAGCGCCACCTGGTGCTGGCCCACGACGTGGGCGGCCATCAGCCAGCTCCAGCGCTCTTCGAGGGAATGGGCGCCGGGGTCCATCGCCGCGAAGCCGCGAACCAGGCGTTCGTACACGAGGGGCCGTTCGGCCGCGGCGAGCGAGTCCATATCACATCTTGTAACCGTGTGCTACTAATTTTGTCAAGGAAGCGCATCGCCTCAGCCGAATGGGGTAAGCGCCTGTGGGTGCCCCGCCACAGGACAAGGTGGGCCTCCCGTAGCATCATCGCCAGCTCAACCAACCACCACGGAGACGCCCATGACCCGAACCCTCATCGCCGCCGCCGCCATGGCGCTGGCCGCAACCGGCGCCCAGGCCGCCGGCTTCAAGCTGGAGAGCCCCGACATCAAGGCCAACGGCACGATAGACAAGCGGTTCGAGGCCAACGTGTTCGGCTGCAGCGGCGAGAACAAGTCGCCCGCCCTGAAGTGGAGCGGCGCGCCCAAGGACACGAAGAGCTTCGCGGTGACGGTGTACGACCCCGATGCGCCGACCGGTTCCGGCTGGTGGCACTGGTCCGTGATCAACATCCCGGCCAACGTGAGCGAACTCAAGCCCGATGCCGGCAACGCGAGCAACGCCAACCTGCCGCAGGGCGCGCGCCAGGTGCGCATCGACTACGGCGTGGCGGCCTGGGGCGGCACCTGCCCGCCGCAGGGCGACAAGCCGCACCGCTACGTCTTCACCGTGCATGCGCTCAAGACCGACAAGCTCGACATCCCGCCGGACGCGACCGCGGCGCTCGCCGGCTTCATGATCAACGCCAACGCGATCGGCAAGGCGAGCTTCACGGCGAAGTACGGCAGGCCGAAGGCGAAGTAGCCCCCTGCGCGCGGCGCCGCGCGGCACAATCCCGGCGATGCGCTCCAGCTCAGAAGAAGACCTCCTGCCGGCGGTCGAATCGCTGCGGCTGCGCAGCGTGGCGGTGGCGGCCGTGGTCCTGCTGGCCCTGCTGTGGCTGCACCTGCTCTCCGCCCTCTTCGCCGGGCTGACCGGCTACGTGCTGTACCGGCGCGTGCGCACCTTCACCGGCGCGGAGCACGGCAACTGGCGGATGCGGGCGCTGCGCTGGCTGATCGTGTTCGCCTGGATCGCGGCGATGGCGGTGGCGCTGCTGGCGGCCTTCGAGCTGCTGTTCAAGTCGGGCGGGCTCGGGCGGCTGATGCAGCTGGTGGCCGACACACTGGACCAGCTGCGCGCGACGGCGCCGCCCTGGGTGGTCGATCGCCTGCCCGAATCGGCGGACGCCGTGCAGCACGCGGTGACCCGCTGGCTGCGCGAGCACGCCGGCGAGATGCAGCGCTGGGGCGCCGAGGCGCTGAAAGTCCTGGTGCACATCATCATCGGCCTGGCCATCGGCCTGATGGCCGCCGCCGCCCGCGCCGACCACCAGGCGCCACCGCCGCGGCCGCTGATCCTGCTGGCCCAGGCGCGCATGCTGCAGCTGGCCAATGCCTTCGGCGACGTGTTCTCGGCGCAGCTGCGCATCTCGCTGATCAACGCCGTGCTCACCGGCATCTACCTGCTGGTGGTGCTGCCGGCGCTGGGCTACCGGGTGCCGCTCGGGCCCACGCTGGTCGGCTTCACCTTCTTCGCCAGCCTGGTGCCCATCATCGGCAACCTGCTGTCGAACGCGGCGATCACCATCGCGGCGCTCACCGTGTCGGTCTGGCTGGGCGTCGCCTCGCTGGGCTTCCTGGTGGTGATCCACAAGCTCGAGTACTTCCTCAACGCGCGCATCGTCGGCGGCCGCACCAACGTGCCGACCTACGGCATGCTGGCGGCGATGCTGGTGCTGGAGGCGGCGTTCGGCATCGCCGGGCTGGTGGCGGCGCCGATCTATGCGGCGTGGCTGACGCGGGAGTTGCGCGAAGGACGATGGGTGTGACGCACCCGGCGGTCACGCCTTGCGCAGGTGCCAGGCCTTGGGTCGCGTGAAGGTCTGGATCCCGTACCTGGACAGCGTCAGCCCCACGCCCGAATCCCCGACCCCGCTCCACGGCAGGCGCGGGCTCACCCGGTCGCAGCAGTTCCAGTAGACGCTGCCCGCGCGCACGTGCGCCAGGATGCTGCGCGCGCGTTCCTCGTCCGGCGTGTAGACCCCCGCGGTCAGGCCGTAGCGCGTGTCGTTCATCAGTTCCAGCGCCTCGTGGTCGTCGCGCACCTTCTGGATGCCGATCACCGGGCCGAAGCTTTCCTCGCGCATGACCTCCATCTCGTGGTTCACGTTCACGAGCACGGTGGGCTCGTACCAGTTGCCCGGCCCGGGGCCCTTGCGGCCGCCGAGCAGCAGGTCCGCGCCCTTGCGCTGCGCGTCCGCCACCTGGTGGTCCAGCACCGCGAGCTGCGGCGCGCGCGTGATCGCGCCGATGTAGGTGTCCTCGCTCATGGGGTCGCCCATGCGGAAGCCGCGCACGGCCTGCACGAAGTGTTCGACGAAGGCGTCGTGGATCTGCTCGTGCACGTAGATGCGCTCCACCGAGCAGCAGCTCTGGCCGGTGTTGTACATGGCGCCGTCGGCCAGCGATTCCGCCGCCGCCTTCGGGTCGGCGTCCTCGCACACGTAGGTCGGGTCCTTGCCGCCCAGCTCCAGCTGCAGCTTGACGAAGCGCTTGCCCACGGCCTCGGCGATGCGCTGGCCGGTGGCGTGCGAACCGGTGAAGAAGACGCCGTCGACCGGCTGTTCCAGCAGCGCGGCACCGACCTCTCCGCCGCCCACCAGGCAGGCCATGACCGCGCGCGGCACGCCGGACTCGTGCAGCAGCCGCGTGATCTCCAGCCCGGTCATCGTCGCGTACTCGGACGGCTTGTAGAGGACGGCGTTGCCGGTGAGCAGCGCCGGCAGGATCACGTTGCAGCCGACGAACCACGGATAGTTCCAGGCGGAGATGTTGGCCACCAGCCCGAGCGCCTCGTGCTGGATCTGCTCGCGCATGCCGCCTTCGTCGAACACCGTTTCGGCGGCGATCGCCTGCTCGCCCTCCGCCAGGAAGAAGTCGATGCGCGGCAGCAGGCCGTTGAGCTCGTTGCGCGACATGCGGATCGGCTTGCCGGTCTCGCGCGTCATCACGCGCGCGAGCTGCTCCAGCTCGCGCACCACGCCGGCGCGGAAGCCCTCGATGCAGCGCCGGCGTTC
>JALHLO010000034.1 GCA_022844525.1 Ramlibacter sp. | reverse complement strand
ACGCTGCGGCTGTCGCCCCGCGATGGCGAGGCGCAGCGGCTGCAAGCCGCGCTGCGCTCCCTGAGCGAGGCGTTGCCCGCGCGTGCCGGCCTGGCCGGTGCGCACCTGCTGCGCACCGACACGCCCGCCATCGCACCCACCACGGAGCAGAAGATCCGGGGCAACGCCGACCGCAGCGCCGACTGGATCTTCGTCGTGTGCGCCTACGACTTCGAGGTGATGAGGCTGGTGGGCGACGAGGTGCTCGGACCCGCCGCACTCGACGCGCTCGGCGTGGCGCCGGGTACGGCGGCCGGCTGGTACAGCCTCTCGCTGTCCATGGCGCGCGGCGAGAACGCGTGACCGGCATCCGCCGGCGCCCGTCCTTCCGCAAGCCTCATGCGCGGCTCGCCTGGGCGTCCATGCACCGCTGCAGCAGCTTCGGCGCGCCCATTCGCTCGCTCCACGCGGCAAACGCCTGCGTCGGACCTTGCCACTCCAGCTCATCGACGTCCGCGAACAGCTTCGCATCGGTGCGCAGCGTCGCCAGCCGCTTGAACAGCTTCGCGTCCTCCAGCCGGTCGCCGAGCACGTCCGGCGGGAAGGCCTCGATCGGCCCGTGGCGATTCAGCAGGCGCGCCGCGCCGACCGCGCCTATCCCCTCGATGCCCGGATAACCGTCGGCCGCATCGCCCACCAGCGCCAGGTAGTCCGGGATCAACGCAGGCTCCACGCCGAACTTTTCGCGGATGTCCTTCGCGTCGCGGATCTTCTTTCCCCGCCGGTCCACCTGCAGCACGCGATCGCCGCGCACGCACTGCGCCAGGTCCTTGTCCGGCGTCCAGATCAGGACCTTCTCCACGCGCTCGTCCCGTTCCGCGAGGGCCGCGGCGGAAGCCAGCGCGTCGTCCGCCTCCAGTTCCACCATAGTCCAGACGGCCACGCCCATCGCCGCGAGCGCTTCCTCCAGCGGATGGAACTGCGCGAGCAGCGCCGGCGCTATGCCCTGCCCCGTCTTGTAGCCGGGCCACAGCCGGTTGCGGAAGGACTCGATGACATGGTCGGTGGCCACGCCGACGTGCGTGCCGCGCGTCTCCAGGATCTCCAGCACGGAGTTCAGCACGCCCACCACGGCGCCGAAGGGACGGTCCTCGCCCTTGGTGAAACGGCGCAGGCCGTGGAAGTGGCGGAACAGCTCGTAGGTGCCGTCGATGAGGTCGACGACCATGCTCAGGCGCGCAGGGCCGCAGCGTGGTGCGCGAGGTGCTCGCTGACGAAGCTGGCGATGAAGAAGTAGCCGTGGTCGTAGCCCGCGTGCCGGCGCAGCGTCAGCGGCTGCCCGGCCGCGGCGCACGCTTCTTCCAGCCGCTCGGGCCGCAGCTGCGTGGCCAGGAACTGGTCGTCCGTGCCCTGGTCCACCAGCAGCAGCGGCGCGCGCGCACCGCCGGCAATGAGCCGCACCGCGTCGTGCTCGTGCCAGGCCGACCGATCCTCGCCAAGGTAGCCCTCGAAGGCGTTCTGCCCCCAGGGCACCTCGGACGGCGCGCAGATCGGCGCGAAGGCCGAAACCGAACGGAAGCGGCCGGGATGCCGCAATGCCAGCGTCAGCGCGCCATGGCCGCCCATCGAATGGCCGAGGATGCCCGCGCGTTCGCCGTCCACCGCGAAGCCCGCAGCCAGCACCGCGGGCAGCTCCTCCATCAGCCAGGTTTCCATGCGCCAGTGGCGCGCATACGGCTCGCGCGTCGCGTCCAGGTAGAACCCGGCGCCGTGGCCGAACTGCCAGTCGGCGTCCGCCTCGGCGATCCCCGTGTTGCGGGGGCTCGTGTCCGGCGTCACCAGCACCAGCCCGTACCGTGCCGCGTGCTGCTGCGCCCCCGCCTTGATCGCGAAGGTCTGCTCGTCGCAGGTCAGGCCCGCCAGGCAATAGACCACGGGGCACGGCCCCGCCGCGGCCTGCGGCGGCAGGTACACGCCGAAGCGCATGCGCAGGCCCACGGCCGGCGACGCATGCGCGTAGAAGCCCTGCACGCCGCCGAAGCAGCGATGCTCCTCCAGGGTCTTGACGCCGTCCACGTCAGTACACCACCACCGAGCGGATCGACTCGCCGGCCTTCATCAGCTCGAAGCCATGGTTGATGTCCTCCAGCTTCAGCGTATGGGTGATGAGGTCGTCGATGTTGATCTTCCCTTCCATGTACCAGTCGACGATCCTCGGCACGTCGGTGCGGCCGCGCGCGCCGCCGAAGGCCGAGCCCCTCCACACCCGCCCGGTCACCAGCTGGAAGGGCCGCGTGCTGATCTCCTTGCCGGCCTCGGCCACGCCGATGATCACGCTCTGCCCCCAGCCCTTGTGGCAGCACTCCAGCGCCTGCCGCATCGTGGTGGTGTTGCCGATGCACTCGAAGCTGTAGTCGGCGCCGCCGTCGGTGAGCTGCACGATCGCATCGACGATGTTGGCGTGCTCCTTCGGGTTGAGGAAGTGCGTCATGCCGAACTTGCGCGCCATCGCCTCGCGCGCCGGGTTGAGGTCCACGCCGATGATCTTGTCGGCACCCACCATCCGCGCGCCCTGGATCACGTTCAGGCCGATGCCGCCCAGGCCGAACACCACGACGTTGGCGCCGGCTTCCACCTTGGCGGTGAAGATCACCGCCCCGATCCCGGTCGTGACGCCGCAGCCGATGTAGCAGACCTTGTCGAAGGGGGCGTCGGCGCGGATCTTCGCCAGCGCGATTTCGGGCGCGACGATGTGGTTGCTGAAGGTGGACGTGCCCATGTAGTGCAGGATGGGCTTGCCCCCGAGCGAGAAGCGCGAGGTGCCGTCCGGCATCAGGCCCTTGCCCTGCGTGCCGCGAATGAGCTGGCAAAGGTTGGTCTTGCGCGACAGGCAGAACTTGCACTGCCGGCATTCCGGCGTGTACAGCGGGATCACGTGGTCGCCGGGCTTGAGCGAGGTCACCCCGGCGCCCACCTCCAGCACGACGCCCGCGCCTTCGTGCCCCAGCACCGCGGGAAAGAGCCCTTCCGGGTCCGCGCCCGAGAGCGTGTAGTAGTCGGTGTGGCAGATGCCGGTGGCCCTGACCTCGACCAGCACCTCGCCGGCGCGCGGGCCCTCGAGGTCCAGTTCTTCGATGGTGAGGGGCTGGCCGGCCTGCCAGGCCACGGCGGCGCGAGTCTTCATGGCGATCCTTGGGTGCGAGACGACGCGCCAAGCTTGGCAGCTTTCGCGTGCCAGCGGGGAGGATTCTCGCGCCGGGGTCCGACCCGCCGGGCCGGAGGCTCACTTGCGCCGGTCCGTGGTCCGGCGCAGCACGTCGCCGTTGAGCCGGCGGTGGTCGGCGTCGCCGATGGGCCGGCGCAGCGTTTCGTTGGCGGAAGGCCGCTTGCTCCGGTCGTCCTCGGCAATGAGCTCCCACAGCCCGGACGTGCCTTCGCCGGAGCGGTGGCCTGGAGGTGCGTGAGTGTTCATGTCCACACCGTCGCACGCGAGCACCCACTGTCCTGTAGGACACCCGCCTTGCACTGTTTCGCCCACGCAAAGCCCGGTTTCATTGTCCCGCCGCGGACGAGGCAGCCCCCCCACCGAGGCGCTATGCTCTGCCGACGGGGACCTGCCCCGCCAGAGGAGCAACGGTCTTGTCGAATCCACCGGCTGCCGCCCCCGACCCCAACGAGCCGGGGCATCGGGCTGGCAGCGGCACCGCGAGCATCAAGGGCCACCTTGACAACGACGGACGGCGCAGCATGGTCCGGCGCTCGCCCCTGGGCCTGGACCGTTCGCAGCACACGGTCCTGGTCGTCGACGACAGCAACGCGGCCAAGTACGCGATCGCGCGCGGGCTGCGCGCGGCCGGCTACAAGACCACCGAGGGCTGCGCGGGCGCGGAGTGCCTGGAACTGGCCGGCACGGCGTCGGCCGTGGTGCTCGATGTCCACCTGCCCGACATCGACGGGATCGAGGTCTGCCGACTGCTGCGGGCCAACCCCGCCACGGCCTCCTTGCCGGTCGTCCACCTCTCGGCCGTGTCCGGCGGCGAAGAAGACCGCGCCCAGAGCAGCGCCGCCGGGGCGGACGCCTACCTGACCGCCCCGGTGGCCTCGTCCGAGCTCGCCGCCCTGCTGGATGCGCTGGTGGAAGGGGCCGGCGGCGCGAAGCGATAGGGCTGGCGCTGGAAGCGGCGCTGCGGGCGCGGGTGGCGGCGAAGCGGCGCCGCTGAAGGCCCGGCTGTCTTCGCGGCCCCTGCGCTCAGGCAAACGGCCGGACCGCGACCCCCGCCTGCTCCAGCCGCTGCCGCACCGCCGTGGCCATCTCGATCGCGCCGGGGCTGTCGCCGTGCACGCAGATGGAGCCGATCTCCATGGGCAGCAGCGAGCCGTCCACCGCCTCCACCGCGCCGGCTTCCACCATGCGCAGCACGCGGTCCGCCACTGCCCGCACGTCGTGCAGCACGGCGCCCGGCAGCTTGCGCGACACCAGCCGGCCGTCCGGTGCATAGGCGCGGTCCGCGAAGATCTCGGCGCAGGTGCGCAGGCCCATGTCCCTGGCGATGCGCATGGCGTGGCCGTCGGGGAAGGTCAGCAGGACCAGCTGGCGGTCCACAGCGGCGATCGCGCGCACGATGGCGCCCGCCACCGCGGCGTCCACCTGCGACAGGTTGGCCAGCGCGCCGTGCGGCTTGACGTAGGTGATGGGGTGCCCCGCATACGTGGACACGCCCTTGGCCGCGCCGACCTGGTAGGCGACGAAGTGTTCGATCTCCGCCGGCGTGAAGGCCATGTCGCGCCGGCCGAAGCCCGCGAGGTCGGGGTAGCCGGGGTGCGCCCCCACGGCCACGCCCAGCTCCCTGGCCCGCGCGAAGGTGCGCGCCATGATGTGCGGGTCGCCCGCGTGGAAGCCGCAGGCGACGTTGGCCGAGGTCACGACCTGCAGGATCGCGTCGTCGTCGCCCATGGTCCAGGCGCCGAAGCCTTCGCCGAGGTCGGAGTTCAGGTCGACGCTGCGCCGGGGGGTGCTGGCTGTCATGGATGTTCCTTCGGTTGCGGCGGCGCGGGCGGCCTGGCCGCGCGCCCTGCCCGCGCAGCCAGACCTTGCCGGATGCGCGCCTGTTCGTCCAGCAGATCACGCAGGGCCGACACGCCTTCTTCATGATCCACCAACCGGAAGCGGATGCCCTGGCCGGGGCGCAGCTGCGCCAGCCGCCACAGGTCGGCCTCGATCACCGTGGCGATCTTCGGGTAGCCGCCGCAGGTGTTGGCTTCGGTCAGCTGGATGATCGGCTGGCCGGAGGGCGGCACCTGGATCGTGCCGGGCACCAGGCCGTGCGAGAGCAGCTGCAGCGGCCGCTTCGTCTTCAGCGCCGCGCCTTCCAGGCGGTAGCCCTGGCGGTTGCAGTCCGGGGTGAGCCGGTAGTCCGATTGCACGAAAGCGGCAATGGCGTCCTTCGTGAAGGCCTCGTACTCCGCCGCCGCGATCGCGCGGATGGTGGCGGTGCCGGAGGCGAGTTCGCGCGCGAACTGGATGCGCGATTCCGCCAGCACGCCGAAGGGCGGCGCGTCGCCGTCCCGCGGCGCGGCGGATTGCCCCAGCGCCAGCCGGTCGCCCTTGCGCAGCGCGCGGCCGTGGTGTCCGCCGAAGCCGCTCTTGAGATCCGTGGCACGCGAGCCCAGCACCAGCGGCACGTCGACGCCGCCCTCGAAAGCGAGGTACGCGCGCGCCCCTTGCGCGGGTGCGGCCACCAGGAGCACATCGCCCGCGTGCGCCTGGGCCGCCCACCAGCTCGGCAAGCTGCGCTGCGGCAGCGTCACCGTGGTCGCCGCACCGGTGCAGGCGAAGCGCGTGTCATCGTGGAAGCGGATGCGGAAGGGAAAGATGCTGAGCTCGATGCCGGCCGCGCCCTCGTCGTTGCCGACCATCCAGTTCGCCATGGCCAGCGCCGGCGCGTCCATGGCGCCGCCCGTGCTGACGCCGATGCCCAGGTGCTCGGGCCGGCCCAGGTCCTGCACCAGGTTGAGCGCGCCGCCGCTCAGGACTTCGATCACGGCTTGCCACCCCGTGCGACGAAGCGCAGGCGGTCGCCCGGCGCCAGCAGGCTGGGCTGCGCGCGCGTGGGATCGAACAGCGCGATGTCGGTAGTGCCCAGCACGTGCCAGCCCGAAGGCATGTCCATCGGGATGATGCCGGCCTGCGTGCCGCCGATCGCCACCGAGCCGCGCGCCACCTTCGCGCGCGGCGTCTGGTGGCGCGGCATCGCCAGCTGCGGCGGCAGCCCCACGAGATACGGGAAGCCGGGCACCGAACCGACGGCGGCCACGTGGTAGTCGGCGCCGCTGTGCAGCCGGATCACCTCCGCGACGGACAGCCCCGCGTGCCTTGCGATGCCTTCCAGCTCCGAGCCCGGGCGCGTGTCGTAGGCCACCGGCACTTCCAGCAGGCGACCCGAGGCCTCCAGCGGCTCCGAGGCAAGCCACGCCGCGCGCAGCTGCTCGTGCAGGTCGCGCGGCTGCGCGGCCAGCGGATCGAAGCGCACCAGCATGCTGTTGACGCCCAGCACCACGCCGCGCACGCCGGCGATGCGGTGCACGGCGCTGCCTTCGGCGGCGAGCGACCACAGGTGCTGCTGCGCGGGCAGGTCGAAGGCGCCGGCCGCCACGTCCATCAGCAGGGCCGAGGTGCCGCAGGCGGAGAAGCGGGGCTGGGCCGGGCGATAGGGCATGGGTGCGGAATCTACAGGAGTGCCGCCCTGGCCGGCGGATGCGGTGCAGGCCGCGTTGCCGGCGCCGTCGCGGTCAGGGCTTCTGGTAGCTCCGGGCGGACAGCACCAGCTGCAGCGTGCGCGGGTCCTGCCGGAAGAACAGGCCGCCTTCGCGCGAGGACCGGCCGGGCACGTGCTGGAACTCCAGCTCGCTGCGCTCCACCACTTCGCCGCCGCGGCGCAGCTCGCCTTCGACGCGCAGGGCCGCGGCGGTGGAGCGGCCCTGGTTGAAGACCTTCACCTGCACCAGGTGGTGGCCGTCCTGCTGCTGCATGCCGACCAGGCGCACCACCGGCACCGGCGGGCCTTGCTCGCCGGTCCACGCGTCGTGCAGCAGGTAGCTCAGGCTGGCCAGCAGCAGCACCAGGCCGACGCCCGCCACCAGCCACTCCCACACGGAGGGCGGCGCCTCGCGCGCCTTCTCGTCGCCCGGGGGCTGCTGCGCGTCGTCTTCTCCGGAAGTGGACTCGTGCATGGCGCGGTCAGAGGATCAGGCGGGCCGCGGCGGCGCCGATGGCCGCAGGGAAGCCGAGCACCGCCACGGCGTGCAGCATGGCCGCCGGCGACAGGCCGTCCAGCCGCCCGAAGGACCACAGCATGTAGGCGCTGATCAGCGCCGCCAGCGCATAGCCGGTGACGGTGAACCGCAGCAGCACGCTCCAGCCGGAGGCCGCCTGGTGGTCCTGCGGCTGGCCGCGGAAGGACACCGCGTACACGAAGGCGTGCATGGCCGCCAGCGACACCACGACCAGCAAGGCCGTGCGCCCTTCCGACAGGCCGGCGGCGATCTGCACCATCTCCTCGGTGGGCGCCAGGTTGAAGGCCAGGAACAGCGCCCCCGCGGACATGAGGAACAGCTCGCTCCAGTACAGGGCGACGCCCCCGCGCGGCTCGCGGGCGGCGTCGTGGTCGCCCAGCTGCGCCTGCGACAGCAGCGCCCCGATGCTGGCCGGCACCGCCTGCAGCGACACCTGCCCCACCATCTCGCGCAGGGACGCGCCCTCGCGCAGGATGCCCATGAGCCACAGGCCGAGCGCCGACGACACGAAACCCACCGCATAGGCGACCAGCGCATCGACCACGTCGTCGCGCAAGCTGAAGGTGGCCTCGAAGCCCACGTGCCAGGACAGCGCGACGAGGAAGGGGAAGAACAGGGCCAGCAGCAGGGCGAGCTTCCACGACTCCATGTAGAAACCGAGCCACCACATCTCCATGGTCATGAGGAGCGGCAGGCCGAAGATGACCGCGCCGGCGAAGGCGCGGGCGAGGCCGACGGCGAAGTGGCGGGGGTGGGCAGGGGCAGGGCTGCTCATGCGGGGGGGACGATAGCACTGGGATGCTACTTTGCGTCAATCGCGCCAAGACCCCCTTCCCTATACTGCCATGCGCACCTTCCTCCAATTTATCCTGCCAATGAGTCTTCCGGAGCGCCTGCGGCGCTGCGCATAGAGCGCGGCTACCCAGCAGCAATAGCCGACAAAATCGACATGTACGTCTCGCAGCTCAAACGCTACGAGGCTCCCTAGCCTTCACGAGCAAGGGATGGCGATGCCATCGTCGGTGCCCGGGCAGCGCCCATGCCATTACCATCAACCTTGAGACCATGCGAACCTTCGTGCGTGTGCGCCCCGGCCGCCACGCATTAGGAGCTGGCCAACCGATTGTCCGAGCTGAAGGTGACGACCGAGCGCCTGGCCATGCAGCACGACACCTTCAGCTAAAACACCGTGCGCAATTGAAGCAGGTGTTCGATTTGCTGCGCGAACTGATGATGCCGCCGAGCCGCCCAAGCGACCGATAGGCTTTGTCACGCCAGATAAGAAGAAGCCCGCGGGCAAGACGCAGTAGGCCATCCCTTCTTCCAATAACAGCTGAATCGCACGGCGCGATGCCTGCGCGCTTCGAAACTGGAATGCGTCCCCAATCAATTCGTTCTATTCTGAAGGTAGGTTCAGCGTCTTCAATGACGCGAGGAGTCGGTCGACAGAAGCGTGCTGATCTTGTCTCACCAACTCAAAGAGTCGCTGCGGAGCGTGCTGCACGTTTCTGATGGCGGCGAACAGCTCTTCGAGCCGTTCTTTCTTCTTCGGCGGCCCAGCCTCCATCTTGGCTTTCATCGACACGAAGCTCTCTGACTTTCCTAGTGTCTCCGTTCTGAACCCCGCGGATCGCGGGTACGAGTAGTCTAGGCAAACGTCGTGCACGATCGCCACGACATCACGAACAGTCACCTTGTCCGCATCATTCAAACCCTGGCCCGCCAGAATTTCCTCTCCTTGAATCAGATCACTCTCGGCGTCTTTCGCCAGAGTCAACGCGAGGGCGAGCACTTTGCCTTTCGTAAGCATCAGCGGAATCCTTCGTAATAAATCCAGCGTACGTCATTTGTCTGAGCGAATGCACGGAAGTCCTGATACTGCGGGCCTGCGAGCGGTGTTCCAGCAGGTTTAATGTCTAAGATAGCGCGGCCACCTTCATGATAATAGTCCGGGATCCGGAACTCGTAGGGCGCACCAGTCGCGGGACTGATGTGTTGGCTCGTCCCATACAAGCGCCGGTTGATCCTCACGTCAGCGACGTCCAGCTGACGCATCCATTTTGCTACTGAGCTGT
Source organism: Ramlibacter sp. (assembly GCA_022844525.1). GTDB lineage: Bacteria > Pseudomonadota > Gammaproteobacteria > Burkholderiales > Burkholderiaceae_C > Ramlibacter. Next base: position 13,369 of record JALHLO010000034.1, on the reverse strand, counting down.
GAATGACTGTCCCTTGCATGCTCGCGTCCAACTCAAGGAAGTAAGGCTCCTGCGCCTTCGCCGATCGCCGCCAATTCGTAAGCCGCTGGAGTAAAGCTTCTGTTTGATCGACGTTCGCGATCAATTGACCATCCGCGTTCGTCGGAATTCGCAGATTTCGACGGATAGCTTTTGTCGTGGCGATCTTAATTTGTTCTTCGGTCAGGCTTGTCGCATCGAACCTGACCTTGCCAGCCCACGCGCCGGCAGTACGTGCAGCAGCAACTTCTGCTTGCGCCGCTCTCAGCGCACCAATCTCCGCGTTCGCGGCCCCGCTGATCGGCAGCGTCGCCAATCCGATCACGGTGTCTTGCAGCGCGCGCTGCTTTTCGACGCCGTGCACGTGCTTCAGGGTCGCAGGGTTGTAGCCGTCACTGCGGAAGGCGGAGACTCCCTTGCCAATAAAGTTGGCAATCTGCCCAAGGATCTGCCCGGTGATTGAATTACTCATGACATGTTGCACCTCCGGAGACCCCCATGTCTGCTTCCACAGGCTCGGCTCAATCGCCTTTATGGAGCCGGAGCCAGCAGGCTCAGGCAACCCCGCAAACATGTTGGAGAAGTTGCCGGCCAAATTAGGATCATTGATGTCGACACTTGCCTGTGAAGGGCCATAGACGAAGTCCGACGGGTCACCCGTTGCTCCACTCAAGCCGGCAGCCCGATAGGCATCCGCCATCTCCTGCATATTGCGCAACGCTCGATCCGTGGATGCCTGCGCCCGCGCCGCCGCTGCGTACTGCCCCCTCAGCGCCGTCGCTTCGGTCAACACCTTCTCGAGCGTTTCCTGCGTCGTGGTCGGTGCGCCGATGATCGCAGTGCGTCCCTTGAACCCGAGACCGATCGTCTCCGTTTCGGCAACCACAACACTGTCTTCCGGATCAAACATAGGCGGCTCATAGCCCATCGCCATCTGGCGATTGAGCGCATCCAAGCTCGCGACATCGGGCAATTCCGGCGCGGGCCTGTTCAGCTCGACGAATGTCTGATCCGCATCCGGAAAGCGTGCTCTGACCATGCTCGTTGCGTCGTTCGCACTCTCGGCCAGCGACTGTCCCAAAGCATTGCCGAAGGCATCCACCGCCACCTGCTGCACCGCCACCTTGCCGCCACGCGCGGCCGCGGCGACGACTCCGGCAGCCAATCCCGCAACGAAGCGCCTTGCGATCTGCTCTCCTACTGGCTGCCTACTGAAACCCTCTCCGCCCACACCAAGCGCGTCGCCAACAGCTCGCCCCACGCCAGCCGCCAAACCACTCGCAGCTACAGCACGCCAGTTGAACGTTTCCTGGAGGCCCGTGATCACGCCCACGCCTTGCGCTATGGCATTCACAACCACCGACCGGGCTACGGCCTGAGCAACAGGGAATCGCTGGAGGGCAGTAAAGGAGACAGAAGGCGAAAGGCCGGCTGTGAGCGCGGAAAGTGCCACGCCTTTCCAGTCAAAATCTTCAATCACGCCCGTGGCTAAGCCCGCAAGCTGTGATGCCATGGAGCCCGCGGTAGCCGATACCGCGGCGGTCAAGGTCGCTCCGGTCGCCGCGGTGGCGCCCAGCGCGTTCGCACCCGCCACCATGGTTTGGAAGAAGCCACCGGTGAATCCGCTTAGTGCCCCTGCCGTGTAGAGCGTCACGACGACTGCAACAACCACCATCAACAGTGTCCCGAGTAGCCCGTGCTTCTTCTTCTTCGGCACCGGCGTAGGCAAATTCGGCGCCTTGTCCCCCTCGATCCGGCTCGGGTCATACGGCTTGAACGTCCCGTTGTTGTTGTGGATCGTTCCCACCCCGTTCGGGATGTTCAGCGTCTGCCCCACCTTCAGGTCGCTGTTCGACGCCAGCCCGTTGGCATCGGCAATGCGGTACCACAGCGCGCTGTCCCCGTAGGCCGACTGCGCGATCGACTGCAGCGTGTCGCCGGTGCGGATCGTGTAGGCGCCCGGCGTCGCGTTCGGATAACTCGCGGTGATCTTGGAGTACCCAAAGTCGAAATCGACCAAGTCGGCGAAGACGGGGTTGTTCTCGAGGCCGTTCACCGGGTTGGTCTCGTTGACACCGATTCCGTAGATCCCCAGCACCTCTCCGTTCACGATCATCTGCCGCCGCACATTGCCGCCCTGGTTCACGAACAGCGCGCGGCCGTTGGCGTCGTTCACGAACGACCGGTTGTTCTGCGGCTGGGTGGAGTCGGTGACGCCCTTCAGGAAACCGTTGGCGTCGTACTGCTGGGTGCTGGAGCCTTGCAACAGCCTGTTCGACGTCCCATGCGTCACAGTCGCCAAGTAGCCCTCGTGCCGCTCGGTGCTGATCCGGTACCGGTTCCCGACGCCGGACAGGTCCTTGACGATGTATCCCAGCACGTTCCCCGCGTTGTCATAGCCATCGGCGTGCCAGGTTTCCGTTTTCGGCCAGTTCGAGATCTCGGTCGCAACATTGCGGTCCCAGCTGATGTCCTGCTTCCAGGTGCCGTCGCTGGCGAGCACCCGCTGGTGCAGCAGGCGGCCGTTGGCGTCGTAGCGGTTGATGCGCGTTTCCTTGCCGTTCATCTCGCCTGGCGCCAGGCCCTCGTTGATGAGCCTCGAGTACTCCGTGGGCAGCGCCTGTGCGGGTCCGGACTGCACCACGCGGCCGGCGCCGTCGTAGTAGCGCACGTCGATCTGGATGCCGTCCTTTTCCACGCCCTGCAGGCGGTCCAGTGCGTCGTATCGGTATTCCTCCTTGGTGTAGCCCATCGTCCTGGTGAAGATGCGCCCCTCGTCGCTGTACATGGCGGCGCCGAAGTCGTCGTAGCCGATGATCCAGCGCTGCCCGTCGTAGGCGACCTTGTTGCCCCAGAAGGTGTCGCTGGTGCGGTTGCCGTTCTTGTCGTACGTGACCAGGTGACCCTGTTCGCCGATGTCCCCGGTGGCGTCGACCGCGTCCACGACCACCTGCCGGTTCATGCTGTCGTACTGGAAGTACCGGTTCGCGGTGCTCATGGTCCAGCCGGCCAGGCCCGTGTAGTTGACCGAAGAACCAACCCGCGTGCGGTTGCCGACCGCGTCGTAGTCCATCGTGATGTGCACGCGCGCATCGGCGACGTCCCGCAGGTTCCCCAGGGCGTCGTACCCGAGGTGATTGTCCTGGTAGGTCACGCCCTGCTGGACGACGCGCTCGCGGATCCTGCGTCCCGACAGGTCGTACACGTAGGTGCTGGTCTTGTCGTTGTGGGCGTCGTGGACCGCGGTGACCTGGCCGGCCGCGTCGTACACATACAGGATCGACTGCTCCCGCGTGCTGGTCTGCTGCACCAGCTGGCGCGCGTTGTCGTACGCGTACTGGTAGAGGTGACCTCCCAGGTCCACATGGCGCCTGAGCTGGCCGAAGTAGTCGTACGTCCAGCTGGCCGCGTTCCCGTTGGCGTCGACCTCGCCGACCTTCCTGCCCTGCGCATCGAAGGCCGCGCGGACGGACTGTCCCAGCGGTTGCACGGTCGCGACCAGGTTGCCCGCGAGGTCGTACGTGTACGACAGCACCTCGCCGTTGCCATTGACCTGCGAGAGCTTGCGGCCCATCTGGTCGTAGCTCCAGCTCTCGACGATGTTGCGGGTGGCCAGGTGCACGCGCTCGTTGGCCAGGCTGACGTTGTGCACGCCCGCCACCCCCCTGTGCATCTGCAGCAGATGCCCCATCCGGTCGTAGGCATAGGACACCGCCTTGCCCATGGCATCGATCGTGCGCACCTTCTCGCCGAAGGCATTGAAGGCATGGGCGATCACGCCCTGGTCGGCATGGAGCTCCTGCACCAGGTTGCCGCCGGCGTCGAACACCTGGCCATTGACGTTGCCCCGGGCGTCCTTCACGGCCACCTGCTGGCCGAGGGCGTCGTAGTAGATGGAAGTGACGGGTGCCCCGCCGCCGCCCGCATCCGGCTGCGTCTGCTGCACCAGCTGGCTGCTGGCGTTGTACTTGTACGTCGTCTTCCAGTAGGCCGAGCGCGGGTCCGTGATCTCGATGACGTTGCCCCAGCGATCGGTCTTCTGCTGCACGGTGGGCCGCAGCCAGAGCTCGCCGTTGGTAGCCACCGTCTGGGCCATCGCGGAGCCCGCGAGGGTGCTGATCGCGGTGGTGCCGGGAGTCGTGCCGACGCTCACGTAGCGGGCGGCCGGCGTGGCGGGTGCCCAATAGCCAGGCGTGTACGGCGGCGTGGTGACCGTCAACGTGGGCCTCTGCGGCACCGGCGCTACCCAGACGTAGGTCGTCGTCCGCCAAAAGGTGTGAGTCATCCAGTAGCCGGGAATGTCGGCGTACAGAGTGATGTAGCCGGTGGCTTGCGCGGTGGGGGGCCAGCCAGCGAAAACGCGCACCTCGTAGGTACCCGGCGGGATGCCGAGCATGGACGAGAACTCCGAGCCGTATGTGCCGAACAGACCAGAGTCGCTGGCCATGCTGCGGTCGATGGCCAGGTTGATCCACGCTCCCCCGGGGACGCGGTACTGCGCCACCGAGGCGTGGACGTTGTTCCACATCACCACCGGGATGAACTGGGTCTCGGAAATCTGCATGAGGGTCCCCGCCAGGCCGCCGATCGGGGGCAGGTTCACCGCTGGCACCCAGTACGGCGCTTGCGGCGCCACGAGGTTCATGCTCCCGATCGCATGCGCCGTCGGCATGCCCGTGCTCTTGAGCGTCCACACCAGCTCGAACTGGTAGTTGCCGTAGGCAAGAACGGAGGTGTCCACGCCATCCAGCGTGTCCGTGTAGCGGCGCACGTCGAGCTGGCCCCACGCCCCGGTGCTGCCCACCAGGCGGTATCGCAGCACCTGCGCGTAGGACTCACCTGGCGCTGCCCATGACAGACTCGCGGACGGCAAGCCGCTCTGGCCGAACACGATGGGGGTGGTGATGTTGTTCAGCGGGGGCTGCGTCACGCGCACGGAGCCTGTGGCGCTCACCCTGTCCGGCTGCCCCGGCGCGACCATCGTCACCCGGTACTCGTAGCTGCCGGGCGCCAGGCCGCTCGCATCCAGCCGATACAGGATGCCGAAGTTGACGAGCCCGGCCTCCCACCAGCCGGTGTCCCCCACGCTCCCCGCCGCGCGCAGCTGCAGTTTCGGCACACCCTGCGAATTGACGGGAGCCGAGACGGTGAGGTCGTTGCCGCCGAACCCCGGTGCCTGGTCGATGACGGTCCGCCAGGCACCGCCCGCATCCACCTTCTGGACGTGGATGCGCGTGATCTCCGCGACGGGCGCCGGATAGGACCCCACGGACCAGCGCAGGAAGGCCCCCGTTCCCGTGTCCCCCCCGTGGAGGACTCCCGATGCGTAGCTGCGCAGCGCGCCGGGATAGTAGTTCCCCCATTCATCCTGGCTGGGCGGCAAACGGTACTCCAGGTGGACCTGCGTGTCGCCGCCTCCCCAGGCCGCCAGGGTGCTCCAGTTCAGCGTGACCTCGTTGTAGTACGTGTAGTCCAGCAAGCCGTTCTTCACCGACGTCTGCTGGAACGACGCGCTCGTGAACTGCCGCTGCACCGCCAAGCTGCCCGCCGCTTCGACGCGGGCAGCCTCTTCCTTCATCGTGACCCGCCCGAGCAGGTCATGGTGGATGTCCACCCGCCGCGCGTTCGGGTTCAGGTGCGCGGACTCGGCGCTGGCGATGGTCTTGATGTCGATGTTGTCGCGCCCCGAGCCGGAACTGCGGATTTCCGCCGTGACGTTGCCCTGCAGGTCGTAGAGCCGGATGCGGTCGACGCCGTCGCCCGTGTTCGTGCGCCACAGGCGGCCCGCGTTGTCGTAGTCGAAGTACTCCTGCCGGCCGCCCTGCGTGCCCTTGCGCGTGAGCTCGCCGAAGGCGTTGTATTCCATGGCGGTGGACACCACGCCGGCCTGCGCCTGCGACACCGTGGAGATGCCGACGCCCTCCTGGTACAGGGAGGTGGACGCCGGCGTCCGCGTCTCGAGCAGCCGGCCGAGCTTGTCGTAGACGTTCACCTCGAAGGCGGTGCGGGTGACGCCGTCGTTGCCGGTCACGCCCTGCCACTTCTTGGCGACGTGCCCGTTCCTGTCGTACGAGACGAACTCGTTGGCGCCGTTGGCATCGCGCGCCTGCGTCGCGTGCCCGTGGCTGTCGTACACGGCGAGCGTGCTGCGGTCCGCGGCGTCGGCAGCCAGTGGCGCCGGACCCGTCCCGCTCGCGCCCCGGGCGTGCTCGGTCTTCACCACGACGTTGCCGTGAGCGTCGCGGCGGAAGGTGGTCAGCGGCGACAGGGCGCTGCCGTCCGCCGTGCTGGACCGGGTCGGGGCCACGACGGCTGTGGTGCGCCCGAGCGCATCGAAGTGCGTATAGGTGCTGTGGCCGGCAGCGTCGGTCACCCGCGTCTGGTTGCCGACCGCGTCATAGGCGAAGGTCGTCGCCAGGTCACCGCGAACGCTCGACCCATTGGCCGCCGTGCTGTATTCGACGTTCACGCGGGTTTCGGCCGTCTTGCGGTTCAGGCGGTCGTACGTGTACCGCGTGGTTCGGTCGTCGACGCTGCCGGCGGCTGGCCGGACATAGCCCGCCACCGTCCAGGCTCCGGTCACGGCAGCGGCGTACTCCTTGTGTTCCGTGAGGTTGCCCACCGCATCGAAGCTGCGCTCGGTGAGGTAGCCCAGCGCGTCGACGGTGGCGGTCTCGCGGCCGGCACGATCGAAGTAGCTGGTGGTGGTAGCCCAGGTGTTCGCAGCCTGGTTCCGCAGGACGCTCACCTGCACCCGCTGGCCGAAGGCGTCGTAGACGGTGCTCGTCTTCTTCCCGGAGGTACCCACCCGCTTGTCCGGCTCCGCCACCGGGTCGTACACGAACGCCTCCGGCTCCACCACTTCGATCACGCGGCCGGCACGGTCGTAGCGGGTGGAAAGAACCCGGTCCTTCGTGTGGTCGACGCCGACGGCATGGAGGGCCGCCTCGACCTGCGCCTTGCCGGCTGCCTGCGCCGCCACCGTCACGCTCGCATTGGCCAGGCTCGTTGCGGCCGCATAGCGGGTGAGCTTCGTCACCTCGCCGAAGGCGTTGCGCGCGTAGCCCGTCACGAAGCCCAGGGCGTCGACCTCGTAGGCGACCCTCCCGAGCAGGTCGTACGCCTTCTGGTGGAGGGCGTCCGCCACGTCGATGCCGGCGACCGCGTTGCCGAGCGCGTCGTACAAGGTTCGCGCCTGCAGGGTCACGGGCGCGCTCTCCACGCGGCTGGCCACCCCCGTCGCCCCATTGACCGTGACCTGGTCGGTGGCGGCGTCGTACACCCGCACCGGCGGGAAGATCACGCGCACCTGCCGGCCCGCCGCGTCGTACTCGTAGCGCGTGGTCCGCTCTTCCGGCCGGCCGGCGGCCTCCGTCCGCTGGGTGAGGTTGCCCAGCGCGTCGTACGCGAGCCGGGTCACTACCGCCGCGGCCGGCGAGTCCGCCACGGAAATGTTGCCGGCGGCGTCCGCCGTGGCCGAAGCGAGCGCGACCTGTGGCGAGGCTTCCGAAAGCAGCCTGCCCGCAGCGTCGTACGTGTACGTCCAGGCCGCGCCTTTCGCGTTGACGAACGACATCTTCCGCCCGAGCGCATCGTAGGTGTACGACTCCACCCCGCCCAGGGCATCGGTGGACGAGAGCAGCTGCCCCGCGGCGTTGTACGCCAGGACTTCGACCCTGTCGATGGCCGGGTTCGCGCCGGCGGTGACGGCCGCCTGGATCGCTGCCGCGGTGTTGGGCGTCGCCGCAGGCACGGGGTTGGCGTAGCGCGTCCTGCGCGTCACGCGGCCGGTGCCTTCGTACTCGCTGGCGGTGACCGCCCCGAGCGGGTCCAGCGTGTAGACGCGCCGGCCCGCGGCGTCGTACGCGCTCCTGTTCCACCGGTCGGCGTCCGCGTTGACGGTGACCAGCGCAGCCAGCGCGGCAAGCCCGGCGTTCGAGGGAAGCGCCCCGGCGTTCACCAGGTTCGCGTAGGCAACGAGCGCCGTGACGTTGCCGGCCGCGTCGTACTTCGTTTCCGTCGCCGCTCCCTGCGCGTCGATGGCGAGGGCCAGGCGCCCGGCCGCGTCGTAGCCGTAGCGCGTGACGCGGTCCGCGCCGGAGCTGGGAACGATCGCGGCACGGATCGCTCCTTCCGTCGCAAGCGTCCCCAGGGTTGGCAGCGACGCGATGGTGTTCGCATAGGCCACGCGGCGCACCACGTGCCCGTCCGCGTCGCGCACCTGCTCGGTGACCGCGCGCAGCGCGTCCACTTCGAAGATCAGCCGGTTGGCGCTGTCGTAGGCCATGGCGGTGGAACGGTCGTTCGCGCTTGCGGCCACCGAAGCCGCACTCGCCCCCACGGCCACGGGGTTGGCGTAGGCGACGTGCCGCACCAGGTTGCCGTTCCGGTCGTACACCCGCTGCGTCACCGCGCCGGTGCCGTCGACCGTCCAGGCCAGCCGGCCGGCGGCGTCGTAGCTGTTGCGCACCGTGGCGTCGCGCGCCGGGTTCGCCACCGCAGCGACGGCGGTCGCGAGGCCAGCCTGCGTGAGGGGCGTGCCCGCCGCCACGGGCGTCGCGTACGCCGTGCGTTGCACCACATTCCCGTTGCCGTCGTAGCCGATGGCCACGACGCCGCCTGCGCCATCCACGGTGTAGGCCGCGCGGTTCAGGGCGTCGTAGACGGTGCGCAGCGTCTCGTCCTGGGCGCTGTCGGCCACCGGAGCCGGCACGCTCCCCGCCGCCCAGGCGGCAAGGTCGATGCGCGCGGCATGGGCGATCCGCGCCACGACATTGCCGTTGCCGTCGTACGCGTACTTCACCACGGCACCGGTGCCGTCCACCGTGGCGCTGAGCCGGCCGTCCCGGTCGTACACGCGATGCTCCACCGCGTCCCGGCCCGCCTCGCCCACCACCAGCGCCTGGATCTGCGCGACGGTTGCCGCGGGCGGAAGTCCGGTCACCGTGACGGGCGTTGCGTAAATCACGCTGCGCACGACGCGGTTTTCCGCGTCATAGCTCTCCTGCCTCACGCTCCCGGTGGGGTCCACGGTGAAGACCAGCCGGTCGTTCGCGTCGTAGGCGTAGCGCGTGACGTTGCCTCGCGCGTCCGTGCTGGCGACGACGTTGCCTGCCGCGTCGTAGCTCCAGCTGCGCCGCAGGTCCAGGCCCGCGGGATCCACCCGCTCCTGCGTGCGCCGGCCCAGCGCGTCGTACACGTACTGGGTCACCGTGCCGGCGGGCGAGCGCACGCTGAGCGTGTTGCCCCGGGCGTCGTAGCTGTACAGCGTCTGCAGGTTCAGGCCGGTGGGGTCGACCGTCTGCCGCAGGACGCGGCCTTTCCGGTCGTACTCGGTGCCGGTCACCACGCCGTTGGGGTCGGTGACCGAGACGCGCTGGCCCTTGGCGTCGTACTGGAAGGTGGTGAGCTGGTTCAGGCCTGCGGGATCCACCCGGCGGCTGAGCACCCGGTTCGCCGCGTCATAGCTGTAGGCCACCTTGTTGCCCGCGGCGTCCGTGGACTCGGCCAGCCGGCCTGCCCGGTCGTAGGCGCTGGACGTGGTGGTGAGCGGCGTGGCCGTCTGCAGGAGTTGACCGTTGGCGTCGTAGCTGTAGCTGGTGACCTGGCCCCTGGCGTCCGCGAAGCTCTGGACCTGGCCGTGGCGCGTGTAGGTCGTGGTGCTCACCAGGCCTTCGGCCGTCGTCACCTTGAGGGTGCGCGCGGCCGCGTCGTAGGCATAGGTGGTGACGTTGCCGAGCGCGTCGGCCTGCGTCAGCACCCGCCCGATGGCGTCGTAGCTGGTGGTTCGCGCACCCCCGAGCGGGCCGCGCGTGGTGACCATCCGGCCGAGGCGGTCGTAGGCCTGTTCCCGGGCCCTGCCGTTGGCGTCGACCGACCGGACCATCCGGCCGAATGCGTCGTAGACCGCGGAGGAGACCGCGTTCACGCCCGCAGCGTCCCGGACCGTGCCGGTGCGCAGCCCGCGCCGGTCGACCGCATAGGTTTCCAGGAGGTTCAGGCTCGTCCCGGCGACCAGGCTCGACGCTTCGTCGCCGAACGCGTTGTAGCTGCTGGTCGTCACGGTGCCCACTGCGTCCGTGGTCGAAGCCACCAGGCTGTCGCGGGTGTAGGTGTAGGTCGTGCGGCTGTCCAGCGACGGATTGGCGGCCGCCGCCAGCGCGGTCGTCAGCGCGGAGGAAACCAGCCCCCCAACCAGGCCGGTGGTGGCGATGCGGTTGGCGTACACGATCCGCTCGCTGACCCGTCCCCGCGCGTCGTAGCGCGTTTCCTGCACCTCGCCCAAGGCGTTGACGCTGTGTGTCAGCGCCCCGTCGGCGTTGTAGAAGAACAGGGTCCGGTTTCCCAGCGGGTCCGTGGCGGAGGTCTTCCTGCCCGCGGCATCGTAGGCATAGGTGGTCGCGTACTGGCTCCAGATCGCGTCCACCTGTGCCTGGGTCTGGCCGCCGGCCAGCAGGGCCGCGCCCTGCGCGGAGAGTTCGCCGGTCAGCCGGCCCTGCACGTCGTAGTGCGCGAACAGGCTGCGGACCTCGGTCGAGCCGGCCGCGCGAACCGTGGACACCAGGTTGCCCGTGCTGTCGTACGCGTACTGCGTGAGGACGCCTTCGGGGCTGTTCTCCTGCGCGAGCCGGTCGAGCGCGTCGTAGGAGCGCATGGTCACGCGGTCGGCCGCGCTCGCCGCCGGCCGGATCGTGGCGAGGGTGCTGGTGGCGGTGACGGCCATGGCGACCCGGTTCGCGTAGCGCAGCACCTGCGTCGCGTTGCCGTTGCCGTCGTGGACGGTTTCGGTCAGGTAGCCTTCGCCATCCACCTGGGCGACCAGGCGCCCCTTGCCGTCGTAGAGCGAGACCGCCCGGATGTCGCCCGCGCCCGCCGCGGGCGTGAGCTGCGCCAGCGTCCCGGTCGCGCGCAGCGCGGCGTCGGTGGCCGTGGCGAACGCCGTGCGCTCCGCCAGCTGTCCCGCTTCCGTGTAGCGGAAGGTGGTGAGATAGCCCTCGGCGTCCAGCGTGCCCGCCAGCCGGCCGTCCGCGTCATGGAAGTGACGCGTGGAACGATCCTGGGCCGATGCTGCCGGCAACGGCACCACGCCCGGCGCCACGCTGGACGCGGAGCCGTCCGCCGGCACGACATTGGCATAGCGCACGACCTGCACCACCCGCGAGCTGCCGTCGTAGCGCGTCTCCGTCACCGACGCCTGGGCCCCGGAGCCCCAGCTTTCGGCTTCGCGCACCAGCCGGTTGGCGGCGTCGTACTGCCGCCAGGTTCCGTGATCCGCCGTGCTTTCCGCCGGGCGCACCGTCGCCGCCGTGGCGGTGGTGATCGGCAGGCCGGCGGCGTCCACCAGCAGCGCCGTGTTCACCGCGGTGCCCCACGAGGTCACGCGGGTCACCTGGCCGGCGCGATCGTAGGCGTACTCCACCATCGTGCCGTTGCCGTCGATGTCCGCCGTCTTGCGCCCCGCTTCGTCGTAGAGGATCCAGCTGCGCACGCCGGTCGGGTCCCGCGTCATGCGCAGGCGGTTGCCGCCGTCGTAGAAGTACCGCGTCTCTCCCAGCGTGCCGGTCGCCGCGGCGGACCGTGCGACCGACACGAGGCGTCCCGCTGCGTCGAAGGCGCTGGTGGTGACGAGCCCGCTCGCCAGCGTGACCAGTGTCTTGCGCCCGGCATCGTCGTACTGCGTGAGCTGCACCTGGCCCAGGGCATCGGTGCGCGACAGCGTTCGTCCCAGGCCGTCGTACGTGAACGTGGCGGTGCCATTGGTCGGCGTCACCGCCTGCAGCAGCAGCCCGGCCGCGTCATACACGAAGCGTTCGACGGATTGGGAACCGTCGGCGATGCCCTCCCCCGTGGCGCCCACGCGTGCGTACGTCGTGCGCGACTGCAGCTGGCCCCGGCCGTCGTAGGCGAAATCCGTCCGCTGCGTGCGGCCCGGGTCCTGGCCCGCCGCCCAGGAGGCGAGCTGGGACTCCGAGAGGGCCGCATCCGCCGCCAGTCCGGCCACCGGGTAGGCTGCCGCGGCAAACACGATGGCGGTCACCTGCTCGCCGAAGCCGTTGTAGCGGAATTCGGTGACCCGGCCTTCCGCGCTGACGCTGAAGCGCAGCAGGTTGCGCCCGCCCGCGTCGTACACATTGCGCGACGTCGCGGCCAGGCCCGGCAGCGCGGCGCCGTCGCCATCCGGGTCCGGCCGGCGGTAGACGGTCTCGGTCAGCTGCTGGTTGCGGGCATCGAAGGTGCGGGTGACGGTGTTGCCCAGCGCGTCGCGCTGCAGCACCTGGTTGCCGTTCGGGTCGTACTGGAAGACGATGGCGCGCCCCTCGCCGTCGGTGACCGAGACCACGTCGCCGCTGGCGTTGTAGGCGAACTGCCGGCTTGAGGAAACACCGGCCACTGGCGGGGTGGTGATCTTCGTGAGCTGGCCCGAGGCGTCGTGGTCGTAGCGCGTGACCAGGCCGAGCGCGTCGGTGACGGTGGTGAAGCCCGCGCCGTAGCTGAAGCTGCTCGCCTGGTGGAGGGCGTCGCGCACCGACGCCACCTTGAAGTTCCCGCCGCCGAGGTCCACGTAAGTGAAGGCCAGGCTGGTGCCGTCGCTTTGCGTGATGGTGGCGATGCGCTTGCTGGTGCCGTCGTAGCCGTACGTCGTCTGGTACACCTTGCCGTCGGCCACGCTGTTGTCGCCGGGCGTGAGGTCGACCGTCACGGTGGCGAGCCGGTTGCTGCCGTCGTAGCCGTAGCGCACCCGTGTCGTTGTCACTCCACCGGCGACGGTGCGCACCTGCGACAGGTTCGCGCTCGCGTAGTCGTAGAAGGTGCTTTCGCCGCTGGCGGTGGTCACCGAGCTCAGGAAGCCGGAAGCGCCATAGGCGTAGGTGCACGCACTGCCGTTCGCATCCTTGCTGGAGAGCAGGCGGTAGGCACCAGTGCCTTCGAAGCGCTGCGTGGCGCCGCTTCCGCCGTCGCGCCACTCGAACTGCGCATCGGCGGCGACATACGCGATCGTGTCGTGCGCGCCTGCGCCCTCGGTCGTGAGGTACAGGTTGCGCGCCACATCGAAGGCGTAGGTCGCCGTGCTGCCGTCGCGGTCCACGCGCTGGATGCTGCTGCCGGCCGCGTTCACCGTCCCCGAGACGCGCAGCGACACGACGCCGCTGCCCCAGTTGTCTCCGTTGTCGTCGTTGAGGACGCCGCTGCTGTTATAGGTGCGCAGCGCCGCCGCGTCCTGGCCGCGCGCCACCAGCAGCTCGTCCTGGTTCTGCACCACGAGTTGCCCGCTGCCCACGTTGACGTAGACGCCCTGCCCGTTCCTGCCCTCCAGGGCGTTGCCCTGCAGGCCGGCGGCCCCGAGCAATTC
>JALHLO010000033.1 GCA_022844525.1 Ramlibacter sp. | reverse complement strand
TGCGCGAGAACGAAGGAGGCGCGGCGCCGGCCTCCGCGCCGAGGGCCTGCGCCAGCGGCAGCGGCTCGCCCTGCCACCAGGAGAAGTCGGACAGCCGCGCGTCCTGCAGGGGCAGCTGTTGCCAGGCCTCCTGCACGCCGGCCAGGCGCCGCAGCAGCTCGCCGTCCAGCGTGGCGACGAGCCGGTCGCCGTACCAGGCGCCCCCCGTTTGCTTGAGCACCGCCTGGATCGCCAGCACCTGCTCGCGCTGCTGCCGGAAGGCGACGGGGTCCAGGGGCGCGGCCACATCCTCGGGCAGGGCCGCCTTCAGGGTGCGGAAGGCGCGCTGGTAGATCAACTCCGAGACGCGCGCGTCGATCACGCGGGCCACCACGGGCTGCGCGGGCGCCGGGAACACGGGCACGATGTCCTTCGCCGCCTTCGCCCGTTCCTCGGCCAGGCCGCGCGCTTCCTGCAGCACCCGGGGCAGCGTCACCGTCTCGCGCGCGGCGCGGGTGGCCGCACGGCTCGCCTCTTCCGACATGAAGGACGTCTTGAGCAGCGCGTCCAGTCCTTCGCGCAGCGCGGCCCGCTCGGCGGACAGGCCGAAGCGCTTCTCGCCTTCCAGCCAGACGATGCCGGGATCGCTCTGGCGGCCGAAGGCGTGCACGAACTGCCGCCGGAACTCGGCGAAGGCGGCGCCCGACTGGTTCTGCAGCTGCTGCAAGGTCTCCGGCCCGAGCAGGCGCGTGTGCTCGATGCGCCTGAGGATGTGCTGGTAGCCGGGGCCCAGTTGCAGGCTCGCGTGACCCATCCAGTCGTTGCGGCCCTTGGCCAGCAGCGCGTGCTGGTCGTCCAGCAGCGCGTGCACCGCGCGGTAGCGCTCCAGCGTGCGGTCGAAGGGCACGGGCCGCACGGGCGGCTCGAACAGGCCCGTGCTGCGTTCCACCAGGCCCTGCTCCAGGGCGAACAGGTCGTTCGTGTTCAGCAGGCGGGTGTGCAGCGCGCCCATCGCCTTGCCCAGCGCGCAGCGCGTGGCCCATTGCAGCCGCGACTGCATCAGCGCCGGCTGGATGTTCACCTCCTCGCCCACCTGGAACATGCGCACGGCGCCGGCCAGCGCCCCCGGCAGTTCCTTGCCCAGCGTGTAGGCCACCAGCTTGCGCAGCTGCTCGGGCTGCCCACCCGAGTACTGCAGCGACAGGAAGGACTGGACGGCTTCGTCGAGCTGCCCGACGCTCACCACGTAGTCGGCCACCGCCAGGAATTCCGGCAGGTCCTCGGCGGCGGCCGTGAGCTTGCGTTCCAGCGCCTGCGGCACCGGGGACTGGCAGTCGGCCCCCATCAGCAGGTCGCCCGTGCCCCGCACCAGCGGCACGCCCGTCAGGCGGCTGGCGCGCGAATAGAGCTCGCGCCGCACGGTCTCCACCACGATGTCGCTGAATTCGCGCTCGACGCGGGCCTGGATCTGTTCCTCCAGGCTGTCGAAGGCCTGCCACGAACCGGGAATGAACAGGGTCCACGTCCGGTCGCGCTGCAGCCGCGCGCTCGCCGACAGCAAGGACAGCGCCTTGCGGCGGTACCACTCGGGATCCACCGCCTCGCGGTGCTGCGCGCGGGCGCGGAACTGCGCGTCCGCGTTCAACTGCATCAGCGTGCGCGTCAGCTCCTGCCGCCAGGTTCCGAGCTGGTAGCCGGCCACGACGATGCCCACGGCCCACACGGCCAGCACGGCGTAGGCCACGGTGACCGGCAAGCCATGGGTGCGCACCGCGCCGTGCAGGCGCTGCCAGGCGGCGGCGATCATGGCGCCCCGATGGTGCGCGGCGGCGCGGGCGCGAGCAGCTCGCGCACCGGCCAGGTCTGCCAGAACCAGATGGCTTCCGAGATCACCAGCAGCGCGGCGGCCACCCCGGCGACGCGCAGCCACGGCCGCCAGCCTCCACGCGCGGGCTGCGCCACAGTGGACCCTGGAGTTTCCGCCGCCATGCCATCCCCTCGCTTGAACGCAGACCGCCAAGGCTAAGGACTGCGGCGCGGCTCCCTGTCAGGATTTTTCCGCATGGCCTGTCGGACGCGGCTGGCAAATTCCGATTCAGATGCCGGCCGGGCGCCGGATGGTCTTCATCCGATCGACGGCCTTGACGGTGACCTGCCGGATCTCCGAACCGTGCAGCACCGTCAGGCGCACCTCGCTCTCGGGGTCGGGACGCGCCCAGAGCTTCTTGTAGAAGCCTTCGAGCGTGCTGACCTTCTCCTCGTCGATCGCGAGCACCACGTCCCCGGGCGTCAGGCCGGCGGCATACGCCGGACCTTCGCGGCTCACGCGGATGATCTGCACGCGCCCGCCCTGCTCGGTCGAACTGAGGCCCAGCCACGGCCGGCGGCTGACGCGGGTGCTGCCGGTCTGCTGCATTTCGGCCAGCACCGGCTTGAGCAGGTCCACCGGCACGAACATGTTGCCCGGCATCGGCTTGTCGTCGCCCATGGCGTTGCCGACGAAGAGGCTGCCGATCCCGAGCAGTTCGCCGCGCGGATTGAACAACGCGGCCCCGCTGTGACTGCGCAAGGGAGGGCTGGTGAACAGCGCCTTCTCGATGTGGTATTCCCAGTAGCCGGAGAACGGGCGCGCGCTCACCAGCCGCGTGAGCCCCATGCCGCCGTCCTCGCCGCCGATGGCCGCGATGAGGGGGGTCTCCGCGGCCAGCTCGCCCGCGCTGCCCAGGGCCACGGGCTGCACGCCGCGCAGCGGCAGCAACGTGCGGACCAGGCCGAAGCCGGTGGCCAGGTCGTAGCCCACCGACCGCGCGGGAATCACCCGGTTGTCGTGGGTCGTGACCTGGATGGTGTCCGCCTCCAGAATGAGGTAGCCGATGGTGAGGATCAGGCCGTCCGCGCCGATCACCACGCCGGAGCCGCCCCGCTGGCGCCCCAGCGTCTCGGCGGACCGGGCGCCCTCGGTGGCCGTGACCTGCAAGCCCACCACCGCCTGCAGCGCCCGCGTCATGGTTTCGATGCCCTCCGGCTGCGCGGCCGGAGGCGAGGCCGCCAGGGAGGAAGCGGCGCACAGGAAGGGGAGGGAAACGGCGCCGGCCAGGCGGCGCGCGAGGCGCAGGAGGGACATGGAGTTCCCCTGAAGTTTGGGCACAGGATGCGTCAAAAGGCGCGGTGCCGCAAGCCGGCGGCGCCATCACCCCGGCGATGGAATATTCCGGAATTGCCCGCGCTTTTTTGCATAATGCGCCGCAGCCGAAACGAAGGAAATCCCGTGGCGACTTATCTCGAACTGAAACAACAGGCCGAAAAGCTCCTGGCGGAAGCCGAGCGCATGCGCGAGCAGGAAATTGCCGATGCCATTGCGGATATCAAAAGCAAGATCGAGCTTTACGGCTTGACGGCGGTCGACCTGGGATTGTCCAGGGGCGGTCCCGGCAATTCACGCAGCAGGGGCGCCAAGCCCAGCGCGAAATACCGCGGCCCGAACGGCGAAACCTGGGGTGGCGGGCGCGGCCGCAAGCCGCAATGGGTGACACAGGCCCTGAAGGAAGGCCGCAGCCTCGAGGAATTCGCCGTCAAGAACGGCCGCTAGCGCGGGCGGACGCGCTCACACGCGCGCGTCGACCGCCGGCTCCTGGCCCAGTTCCGCCTCGTTCGCGGAGGCCGCCAGGCGGCGGTAGACGATGTGGTAGCCGACCACGCACAGCGCCAGCGACGTGAGCAGGATGTCGGGCCGGCCGGGCGCCAGCACGGCGGGGATCACCGGCACGGCCGCGCAGACCCACATCAGCATCGAGACGGCGGCATTGCGCAGGTTCGGGGGCAGCCCCGGCAGGCGCGGCTGCACGAACTGCGTCGCCACCAGGCTGTGCAGGTGCCGCCGGTCCGCTTCGCCCGGGGAGCGGCGCTGCTTGCGCCGGCGCACCACGCTGTACAGCACTTCGACGGTCGGGTAGGCGCACAGCAGGACGCTGGCCCAGGGCGACACGCCGGGATTGCGCGCGAGCAGTTCCACCGACAGCCAGGCCAGCGCGAAGCCCGAGAAATATGCGCCGCCGTCGCCCAGGAACAGCTTGCCCCAGGGGAAGTTCACCAGCCAGAAACCGGTGACCGCCGCCGCCAGCACGAGCGCCACGGTGGCCAGCGGCAGGTCCCCCACCGACATCGCGATGGCCGACAGGGCGATCGACGAGATGATCACGGTGCCGCTCGCCAGCCCGTGGAAGCCGTCGATGATGTTGATGGCGTTGGAAACCCCGCCCACGGCGAACGCGGTGAACAGCACGGCCACCGGCCACAGGGCCAGCAGGGCGTCGGCGGGTGGCACGTCCACGCGGGTCAGGCCGATGCCGGTCCACAACGCGGCCAGGCCGCCGCTGCCCATCGTCACCAGCAGGCGGGTGCGCACGCTGACCCTCTTGGTGACGTCCTCGGTCAGGCCCACCAGCAGGGCCGGCATGCCCGCCAGCAGGATGGTCGACAGCAGCTTGGTCTCGGCCAGCCCGGGGACCAGCAGCCAGGCGGCGGTGACGGCCGCGTAGATGGCGATGCCCCCGACCCGCGGGGTCGGGCTGGAATGGAATTTCTGCACCGCGCCGGGCAGGTCCATGGTCAGGTGCCCGTGTTTATGGGCACTGAGGACGAGGGCCTGTGCCAGCACCAGGGCGACGATCAGCGTTGTCGCAATGGCCAATGGCGAACTGAAGGAAAGCACGGAATCAATCCTGTTCTTTTATGGGCGCAAGCGCGGTGCCGGTGTTTACACACCATGTCACAGAGGGACGCACTTTATTGCACCTTGCGGGGGGAGGCAATAGCCCATTGGCGCATGTCCCAAGGAGGCGCCATTTCACGGTCGAGTTGAATTGGCTTGGGGACAGGGAATGGGACTGCGCAATGCGCGATCGCTGATTGCGGTCCATCCGCCCCCGCGCACGGGGGCTTTCGCCTGTGCCATTGCCTGCACGCCGCGATCGCGGATGGATCAAGAGCCACTCCCTGGATGGACAGCGCACGAGTGTCGGCGCCGCTCAACTCGGCGGGTGTTTCGAGCTGATTCGTTTCGCGCAGGGATCCTGGGCGCGCCGCGCCGCCTTCAGGTTCGCTCCGCCTGCGCTTGCGGCGCGGGTCCGGCGGAAGCGCGGTTGCCCGCGGCATCGCGCGGGCCCAGGTAGCCGAGACGGAACCGCAGCGCCTGCTTTTCCACCAGGTGGTGGGCCAGGTAGCCGATGGGCACCATCACGAGGAATGCCGGGATCGATGCGAGCACCGCCGTGTCGAGGTCCAGCGGCACCCACGCATTCACGGCGGCCGCGAGCTGCCACACCACGAAGAAGTGCAGCAGGTAGATGGCATAGGAGTAGGTGCCGATGCTGGCGATGAACCGCGACACCGGCCCCTGCCCGGGGTTGGATGCGTCGTACCAGGCGATGGCCAGGGCATAGCACAGGCCTTCCAGCGTGGGCAGGATGATCCACAGCGCGCTCGGCGAGGGATAGGACGGCATCCGAAAGAAGCCGCCGGCCTGGTCGAAGGCCGCGTAGAGGGCCAGGATGGCGAGGATTGCCAGCGGGCCGAGCCAGCGCCGGCCGGCCAGCACGCCCCGGAACTGCCAGGCCAGGATGCCCAGCAGGAACTGGTCGATGCGGCCGAAGATGGTCCAGTACGCGGCGGACTGCACCTGGCCGCGGACCTCGTGCACCCCTGCGCGCAGGAGGATGGCCCCCAGCAGCACGGCCAGCAGGGAGTACTTCCACCTTTTCCTCACGGCCAGCAGCAGGGGGAACAGCGCGTAGAAGTGGAATTCGGTGGTGATCGACCAGCCGCCGTTGGGCAGCGAGGGCTGGACCAGCCCGCGGACGATCTGGCGCAGGTACTTGGCGGGGTCGCCGGTGCGGTGCAGCAGCCCCTCGGCGATCAGCACCAGCACGAGCAGCGGCAGCAGCCGCAGGGCGCGGTTGGCGAAGAACTTCTTCCAGGCGATCTGGCGGTCCGCCGTGAGCTTGGCGAACAGGTAGCCGCTGAGCGTCATGAACAGCGCCACCCCCGTGTGGCCCTCGGCGAAGAGGGCCAGCAGCGGATTCGCCGTTCCGAGCTGCCCCGACACGACGTGCACGAAATGCCACGAGAAGACCATGAGCGCCGCGAGCGCGCGCACGTGGTCGAGGGCGATGAAGTACTCCCCGGAAGACGATTTCACTGGATTGGGGGCGGGCTACCTGGCCGTGCTGCTGCTGGTGCCGGAGGCCGGAATCGAACCGGCACGGTGTTGCCACCGGCAGATTTTGAGTCTGCTGCGTCTACCGATTTCGCCACTCCGGCAGCGATGAGAGGGGGAAAAGAAATTATGGCACAGTGACAAGCATGCAATATCCCACGATCGAGGATGCGATCGGCCGGACACCGCTGGTGGCGCTGCAGCGCATCGGCACCGCCGAAAACACGCGACGCGGCAACGTCGTCCTCGGAAAACTCGAAGGCAACAACCCCGCCGGCTCGGTCAAGGACCGGCCGGCGCTGTCGATGATCAAGCGCGCCGAGGAGCGCGGCGAGATCAAGCCGGGCGACACGCTGATCGAAGCCACGTCCGGCAACACCGGCATCGCGCTGGCGATGGCGGCGGCGATCCGCGGCTACCGCATGGTACTGATCATGCCGGAGGACCTGTCGATCGAGCGCGCGCAGACGATGAAGGCGTTCGGCGCCGAGCTGCTGCTCACGCCCAAGAGCGGCGGCATGGAGTACGCCCGCGACCTGGCCGAGAACATGCAGCGCGAGGGCAAGGGCCGCGTGCTCGACCAGTTCGCCAACGAGGACAACCCGCGCATCCACTACGAGACCACCGGGCCCGAGCTGTGGGAGCAGACCGGCGGCCGCATCACCCACTTCGTGAGCGCCATGGGGACCACCGGCACCATCACCGGCGTGTCGCGCTACCTCAAGGAGAAGAATCCGGCGGTGCGCATCATCGGCGCGCAGCCGAGCGAAGGCTCGCGCATCCCCGGCATCCGCAAGTGGCCGCAGGAATACCTGCCGAAGATCTACGACCCGGAAGCGGTGGACGAGCTCGTCTACGTGAGCCAGGACGAGGCCGAGGAGATGTGCCGGCGCCTGGCGCGCGAGGAAGGCATCTTCGGCGGCATCTCGGCGGCCGGCGCGTGCTGGGTCGCGCAGCAGGTCGCGCAGCAGGTGGAAAACGCCACCATCGTGTTCGTCGTCTGCGACCGCGGCGACCGCTATCTCTCGACCGGCGTCTTCCCCGCCTGACGCGCCGTGGGCGACTACCGCTTCTGCCCGCAATGCGCGACGCCGCTCGCATGGATCGCGCAGCAGGAGGACGGCGGCGAAAAGCAGCGGCTGCGCTGCGCTGCCTGCGGCTGGACGCACTGGAACAACCCGACGCCGGTGCTCGCCGCCGTGGTGCAGTACCGGGACCGCATCCTGCTCGCGCGCAACGCGGCCTGGCAGCACAAGATGTACGCGCTGATCACCGGCTTCATGGAAGCGGGCGAGACGCCGCGCGACGGCATCGTGCGCGAGATCGCCGAGGAGACCAGCCTGCGCGCGCAGTCGGTCGACCTCATCGGCGTCTACGATTTCCAGCGCATGAACCAGGTGATCATCGCCTACCATGCGGTCTGCGAGGGTGAAGTGAAGCTCTCGCCGGAACTGGTCGACTACCGCCTGTTCGACTA
Source organism: Ramlibacter sp. (assembly GCA_022844525.1). Classification (GTDB taxonomy): domain Bacteria; phylum Pseudomonadota; class Gammaproteobacteria; order Burkholderiales; family Burkholderiaceae_C; genus Ramlibacter. The sequence goes on along the minus strand of JALHLO010000033.1, from coordinate 15,349 downwards.
CGGACAGGTGCGTTGCTGGCCCGCCGGCACCGGCTACGCCCTGGCCGACTGGCTGCGCAGCCGCGGCCTCGAGCCGCAGTTCATGGAACCGGTGCGGCGCGCGGAGGACAACTGATGCAGATCGACAAGGAAATCGACACCCGCGGGCTGAACTGCCCGCTGCCCATCCTGAAGGCCAAGAAGGCGCTCACCGACATGCAGAGCGGGCAGCTGCTCAAGGTGGTCTCCACCGACGGCGGCTCGCTGCGCGACTTCCAGGCCTTCTCCAAGCAGACCGGCAACGAGCTGGTGGAACAGCAGACGGTGGGCGACGAGTTCATCCACGTGCTGCGCCGCCGCTAGTCGCGCGCAGGCCGTGGCGGCAGCCGACGAATCGCTGGTGGTGCTGCGCAACGCCGCCGGCGACAGCGCCGGGGTGAGCCTGCACGGCGCGCAGCTGCTGTCCTGGAGGCCGGCGGGCGAGGACGAACAGATCTACTGCAGCCCGCTGGCCGCGCCTGCCGCGGGCAAGGCCCTGCGCGGCGGCGCGCCGATCTGCTTTCCCCAGTTCTCGGAGCGCGGCCCCCTGCCCAAGCACGGCTTCGCCCGCACCAGCCGCTGGGAGCTGGTGGCGCCGCCGGTCCCGCACGCGGCCGTGGCCGAGGCTCGCTTCCAGCTCGATTCGGCGATGACACCGGTCGCGTGGGAGCACGCGTTCTGCCTGGTCCTCGTGGTGCGGCTGGGTCCTGGCTGGATCGAGCTGGTCCTGCAGGCGGCCAACACCGGCCGCAGCACCTATGCGTTCACGGGCGCCATCCACACCTACCTGGCGGTGCGGGACGTGCGCAGCGCCAGCGTGCACGGGCTGCAGGGCCTGCACTACGAGGACAGCGTGCTGGCCAACGCCCTGCGCACGGAATCCGCGCCCGTGCTGGCCATCGCCGGGGAGGTCGACCGGGTCTACCATGACGTGCCCGCCGCGCTGCGGGTGGAAGGCGGCGGCATGCCGCGGCGCCGCATCCTGCAGGAGGGCTTCAGCGACGCCGTGGTGTGGAATCCGGGCCCCGTCCGGGGGGCGGCGCTGGGGGACATGCCCGCCGGGGACTGGCTGCGCATGCTGTGCATCGAAGCCGCGGCGGTGGCGCGGCCGGTACAGCTCGCGCCGGGCAAGACCTGGCGCGGCATGCAGCGGCTGGAGCTGGCCGGCCTCAGTCCCTGATGTCCAGGGTGCGCAGGTAGTCGCGGAACGAAGCGCCCACTTCCGGGTGCTTCAGCGCGAACTCCACCGAGGCTTCCAGGAAGCCCTGCTTGCTGCCGCAGTCGTAGCGCTTGCCCTCGTACAGGTAGGCATGCACGCCTTCGGTGTCGATCAGCTGCGCGATGCCGTCGGTGAGCTGGATCTCGCCGCCGCTGCCGCGCGGCTGGTTCTGGATGCAGTCGAACACGGCGGGCGTGAGCACGTAGCGGCCGGCGACGCCCAGGCGCGAGGGCGCCTGCTCGGGCGAGGGCTTCTCGACCATCTGCCTGACCTTCACCAGGCGCTCGCCGGCCGGGTCGCCGGCGACGATGCCGTAGCGCTTCACGTGGTCCAGCGGCACCTCCTGCACGGCCAGCACCGAGGTCTGCACCTGACGGAAGACTTCCACCATCTGCGTCAGCACGCCGGGGCCGCCTTCGGGGCCGATCATCAGGTCGTCGGCCAGCAGCACCGCGAAGGGGTCCTCGCGCACGATGTGCCGGGCGCACAGCACGGCGTGCCCCAGGCCGAGGGAACGGGGCTGGCGCACGTAGGAGCAGTCCATGTCCCCGGGGGCGAGGGTGCGCACCAGCGACAGCAGTTCCTCCTTGCCGCCCGCTTCCAGCTCGCTCTCCAGCTCGTAGGCGGTGTCGAAATGGTCCTCGATGGCGCGCTTGTTGCGGCCGGTGACGAAGATCATGTGGCGGATGCCGGCGTCGTAGGCTTCCTCCACCGCGTACTGGATCAGGGGCTTGTCCACGATCGGCAGCATTTCCTTGGGCTGCGCCTTGGTCGCGGGCAGGAAACGCGTCCCCAGTCCGGCGACCGGAAACACCGCTTTGGTGACATTTGTGAACTTTTTCATCGACCGGGTGTGAGGTTGTAGCTAGAGTGTGCCGACGCTGGCACGGGACCGACCCATTGTGCGCAAGAAACAGGTCCTTGCGGCGACGACGGAGAACGTTCGCCTTGGAAATCCTACTGCTCGAGCGCCTGGTGCCGGAAGCGCAGGCTTGGCTGGAAGCGCGCCACCGGATCGCCTACCGGCCCGAGCTCGCGCAGGACGCCGCCGGCCTGCGCAAGCAACTCTACAACGTGCAGACGCTGGTGCTTCCGCGCAAGGTGGCCGTGACGCGCGAGTTCCTCGATTTCGCGCCGGTGCTGCGCGGGCTGGCGCGCATGCACGTCGGCACGGACAATACCGACCTGGAGGCCTGCCGCGAGCGCCGCATCCGCGTGATCCAGGCGATCAACGCGCACGTGCGCTCCAACGCCGAATACCTGCTGGCCAGCCTGCTGCTGCTGTTTCGCCGCGGCATCGGCACCTCGATCAAGGGTGAGCGCCACGCGCCCGCCACGCTGGGGCGCGAGATCAACGGCAGCACCGTCGGCATCCTCGGCCTGGCGCCCTCCGCGCACGCGCTGGCGATGATCCTGAGCAGCATGGGCGCCAAGCTGATCGGCTACGACCCCGCGGTGCACCACACGGCTTCGAGCTGGCAGCGGCTGGGCATCCAGCCGGTGGGGCTGCAGGAGCTGATGGCGCAATCGGACGCGGTGTCGGTGCAGGTGCTCTATGCATCGCGCTACCAGGGTTTCGTGAACGACAAGATGCTGGCCCACTGCAAGCCCGGGCAGGTGTGGGTGGGCACCACCCGCTCGTCGCTGTTCGACGCCGATGCGCTGGCGCGCGCGCTGGCCGACGGCCGCATCGAGGCGGCGATGCTCGATGGCGCGGAAGCCGGGTTCGCCGTGCGCGGCACGCCGCTGTACGAGCAGCGCAACCTGTTCCTGACGCCGCGCCTGGGCTCCTACACGCGCGAATCGCGCGTGCGCGCCAGCTGGTACGTGGCGCAGCGCCTGCACGAGGTGCTGACGGCGCCGCGCAACTCCGGCTTCGAGCCCATCCTCAGCGCGTCCATGGGGCTGGACCCGGTGCTGCCGGAAAGCCGGCCGGCACCGCTGTCCGACAACGCACCCTTGTCCGGGAACGCGCCGCTGTCCGACAACACGCCGCTGCCCGGCACCTCCTGATCAGCCCAGGCGCTGCAGCTGCGCCCGCATCTTCTCCAGCGCCGCGGTGAAGTCGGCGATGCGCTTGCGCTCCTGCTCGATCACCGCGGGCGGGGCCTTGGCGACGAAGGCCTCGTTGGCGAGCTTGCCCCTGGCCTTGGCGAGCTCGCCTTCCAGGCGCCCGGCTTCCTTGCCCAGCCGTGCCTTCTCCGCGGCGACATCGATCTCCATGTAGAGGCACAGGCGCGCGTCGCCGGCCACCGCCACCGGCGCGGCCTGGGCCGCCGCGGCCCACGCGGCCTCGTCGTCGAAGATGCGCACTTCGCTCAGTTTGGCCAGCGCCTGCAGCACGGGGGCCGCTTCGCGCACGAACGCGGCGTCGCCCAGCACGTAGGCGGGCAGGCGCGTGCCCGGCGACACGTTCATCTCGCCGCGCAGCGTGCGGCAGGCATCCACCACCGCCTTGAGCCTGGCCATCCAGGCCTCGGCTTCGGGATTCACGTTCGCCGGATTGGCCTGCGGGTAGGGCGCGACGCTGATCGACTCGCCGGTCTTGCCCGCGACCGGCGCGACCGTCTGCCACAGCTCCTCGGTGATGAAGGGGATCACCGGGTGCGCCAGGCGCAGGATGGCTTCCAGCACGCGGATCAGCGTGCGGCGCGTGCCGCGCTGCTGCGCGGCGTCGCCGGACTGGATCTGCACCTTCGAGATCTCGAGGTACCAGTCGCAGTACTCGTCCCAGACGAACTGGTAGATGGCGTTGGCCACGTTGTCGAGGCGGTACTCCTCGAAGCCCTTGGCCACGTCGGCCTCGGCCTGCTGCAGGCGCGAGATGATCCAGCGGTCGGCCGCCGTCAGGGTCGCGTCCTGTTCGGACAGGTCGTGCCCTTCCGTGTTCATCAGGACGAACTTCGACGCGTTCCAGAGCTTGTTGCAGAAGTTGCGGTAGCCCTCGCAGCGCTTGGCGTCGAAGTTGATCGACCGTCCCAGCGTGGCCAGGGCCGCGAAGGTGAAGCGCAGGGCGTCGGCGCCGTAGGCCGGGATGCCTTCGGGGAATTCCTTCTCGGTGTTCTTGCGCACCGTGGGCGCCGTCTCGGGCTTGCGCAGGCCGGTGGTGCGCTTGTCCAGCAGCGGGCCGAGCGCGATGCCGTCGATCAGGTCCACCGGGTCGAGCACGTTGCCTTCCGACTTGCTCATCTTCCTGCCGTGCGAGTCGCGCACCAGCCCGTGGATGTAGACGTGGCGGAACGGCACCTGCCCGGTGAAGTGCGTCGTCATCATGATCATCCGGGCGACCCAGAAGAAGATGATGTCGTAGCCGGTCACCAGCACGGTGGACGGCAGGTACAGGTCCAGGTCCTGCGTCTTTTCCGGCCAGCCGAGGGTGGAGAAGGGCACCAGCGCCGAGGAGTACCAGGTGTCCAGCACGTCGGGGTCGCGCGTGAGCTTCTTCCCGGGCGCCTGCGCCTGCGCTTCGGCCTCGTCGCGCGCGACGTAGACCTCGCCCTGCTCGTCGTACCAGGCGGGGATCTGGTGGCCCCACCAGAGCTGGCGCGAGATGCACCAGTCCTGGATGTTCTTCATCCACTGGTTGTAGGTGTTGACCCAGTTCTCCGGCACGAAGCGCACCGCGCCGCTGTCGACCGCGTCGATCGCCTTCTGCGCGATCGACTTGCGCGTGGGGTCCTGCGGGCTGACCTTGGTCATGGCCACGAACCACTGGTCCGTCAGCATGGGTTCCACCACCTGGCCGGTGCGGGCGCAGCGCGGCACCATCAGCTTGTGCTTCTTCGTCTCCTCCAGCAGGCCCTGCGCCTGCAGGTCGGCCACCACCTTCTTGCGCGCGACGAAGCGGTCCAGGCCACGGTAGGCGGGCGGCGCGTTGTCGTTGATGGTCGCGTCCAGGTGCAGCACGCCGATCATGGGCAGCTGGTGCCGCATCCCCACGGCGTAGTCATTGGGGTCGTGGGCCGGGGTGACCTTGACCACGCCGGTGCCGAAGGCCTTGTCCACGTAGGCGTCGGCGATCACCGGGATCTCGCGGTCGCACAGGGGCAGCTTCACGTACTTGCCCACGAGGTGCCGGTACCGGTCGTCTTCCGGGTGGACCATCACGGCCACGTCGCCCAGCATGGTCTCCGGCCGCGTGGTCGCCACGGTCAGGTGGCCGGAGCCGTCGGCCAGCGGATAGCGGATGTGCCAGAGGAAGCCGTCTTCCTCCTCGCTCTCCACTTCCAGGTCGGACACGGCGGTCTTGAGCTCGGGGTCCCAGTTGACCAGGCGCTTGCCGCGGTAGATCAGGCCCTGCCGGTACAGCTGCACGAAGGTCTCGGTCACGATCCTCGAGAGCTTCTCGTCCATCGTGAAGTACTCGTGCGACCAGTCCACGCTGTCGCCCATGCGGCGCATCTGGGTGGTGATGGTGTTGCCCGACTTCTCCTTCCATTCCCAGACCTTCTTCACGAAGCCGGGGCGGCCCAGGTCATGGCGGCTGATGCCCTGTTCCTGCAGCTGGCGCTCCACCACGATCTGCGTGGCGATGCCGGCGTGGTCGGTGCCGGGCACCCACAGCGTGTTGAAGCCGCGCATCCGGTGGTAGCGCGTCAGGCTGTCCATGATGGTCTGGTTGAACGCGTGCCCCATGTGCAGGGTGCCGGTCACGTTCGGCGGCGGCAGCTGGATCGCGAAGGAGGGTTCGCCCGGCCGGGGCGCGCCGGTGCCGCGGAAGCCGGCGCGGGCGTAGCCGCGCTGTTCCCACAGCGGGCCCCATTTCGCCTCGATGGCGGCGGGTTCGAAGGACTTGGAGAGGCTGTTCAGCCCGGGTTGTTCGGTGCTCACCCCGGGATTTTACGGGGCGGCACTCTCCGGCAGCTGGCGCGCGGCTTCCACGCACTCCCGGAGCACCTTCGCGTCGCCGACCTGGTTGGCCAGCAGCAGGATCAGCCGCGCGTTCACCAGCGCGGACTGCTTTTCGTCCAGCCCCTGGTGCGCGTCCAGCAACTGCTCGTAGAAGCCGTCGGCATCCTGCTGGTTCAAGGTCGTCTTCATGCCGCTTCCTCCAGGGTGGCGCCCAGGGCCCGCCCGACGGCGTGCACCAGCGAGGCATCGATGGTCTCGCCGGTGGCGGCGACGTAGCTGTCGGGCCGCACCAGGGCCCAGGCGTGGCCGAACACGTGGCAGGCGCCCTGCAGGTGGCCCTTGGGGTCGCGCACGTGCTCGCGCGCGCCGGCCGGCTCGGTGGGGCCGAGCACCTGCACGCAGCGGATCGGCGCCGTTTCCGCCAGGCCGCGCAGCCGCTCCAGCGCGGTGGGCGAGGCCGTGCCGAACACCAGCACCAGCAGGCAGCCGTCGGCCCAGCGCAGCAGGTCGTTGACCCGGCCCGGGGAATGGTCGGCCCATTCGAAGGCCACGTTCTGCACGGACTGGCCGCCCGTTTCCTCGCAGGCGCCCGAGCGGGTGTAGGGGTTGGCGACGGCCATCCGGCCGGTGTTGACGAACTGGCGGGCGAACACGTGCTGCCGGGCCAGGCCGAGCGCCGCATCGCGGAACATCTTTTCGGTCGGCGTGGCGGGCCGCAGGAAGCGGGCGGTGCGGTTGGTCACCTGCACGTTCTGCTGCGCGGCCTCGTGGCGCTCGTCGTGGTAGCTGTCCAGCAGGGCCGGCGCGGCGCGGCCCTTGAACACCGCCGCGAGCTTCCAGGCCAGGTTGTCCGCATCGGCGATCCCGGTGTTGCCGCCGCGCGCGCCGAAGGGGCTGACCACCTTGGCCGAGTCGCCCATGAAGAACACGCGGCCGTGCCGCATGCGGTCCACGCATTCGCTGCGGTAGGCATACGGGCCGACCCAGACGATCTCGATGCCGGCGTCGGGCCCGAACTGGCGGGTGAGGCGCTCGCGCACCACCTCTTCCCGGCTCACCTCCGCCGGGTCGCAGTCCGGCGCCATCTGGTAGTCGATGCGCCAGACGTTGTCGCCCATCAGGTGCTGCCAGACCGCGCGGTTCTCGTTGAACGGCGCCTCGATCCAGGTGTGGCGCTCCACCGGCGGGTGCTTGCTGAAGCGCACGTCGGCGATGCACCAGCGGTCGTCGCCCTTCTTCGCGGTGACCGAGGCGCCGACCCACTTGCGGAACGGGCTGTGCGAGCCGGTCGCGTCGATCACGTAGTCCGCGCGCAGCCGGTAGTCGCCGGCCGGCGTGCTGACGGTGAGGGTGGCGCATTCGCCGTCCTGCTCGAAGGCGGTCACCCGGTTGCGCCAGCGCAGCTCGACCTGGCCGAGCTCGTAGATGCGCTCGACCAGGTAGCCCTCGATGTAGAACTGCTGGATGTTGATGAAGGGCGGCTGCGTCGACAGGTTGAAGGCCGACTGCTGCCGCAGGTCGAAGGAATACACCTCGTCCTTGCCGGCGAAGGTGCGGCCCACGCTCCACTGGATGCCCTTGGCCGCGATGCGGTCGTAGACGCCCAGGCGCTCGAAGATCTCCAGCGACTTCTGCGTGTAGCAGATGCCGCGCGAGGCCGCGCCCTTGACGCCGACGGTGTTGTCCTCGTCCAGCAGCACCGCGGGAATGCCGTATTGCGCCAGCGCGCAGGCGGCGCTCAGGCCCGTGATGCCGCCGCCCACGATGACGATGGGATGGTGGCTGGGCTCGCCGGCCGCGATCTCGGGCGGCTCCCGGAAGGGATACTCCGGCAGCTCGTAGCCGCTGCCCTGCGTGAACTCGTAGCCGTTGGTGAACCCGGTCTCGCGGTAGCTGTCCGCCATCTTTCGCCTCCTGGCCCGTCTTATTTCTTCACGAACTCCGGCCGGTCATTCTGCTGCGGCTTCAGCGGCGCCGCCACCTTGCCGGCGGCCCGGTCCTTGCGCCACTGCTCCTTGCGCGCGGTCCACTCGTCCAGCCGCGCATGCGCGGTCCTGCTCTCCTGCAGCATCTGGAACTCGTCCGCCAGCTGGGCCGTGAGCTCCAGCCGGATGCCGTTGGGGTCGAAGAAATAGATGCTGTGGAAGATGTGGTGGTCGGTGATGCCGAGCACTTCCACGCCGTTGGCCTCCAGCCGGGCCTTCATGTCCTGGAGCGCCTGGATGGAGTCGACGCGGAAGGAGATGTGGTTGACCCACTTGGGCGTGTTGGGCGAGGGCTCGCAGGCCTGGTCGTCGCCCAGGTCGAAGAAGGCGATGAACGAGCCGTCCTGCAGCCGGAAGAAGAAGTGCGTGTAGGGGCAGTACTCGCCCGTGCTCGGCACGTAGTCGCTCTGGATGATGTGGTACAGCGGCAGGCCCAGGATGTCCTCGTAGAAGCGGCGCGTTTCCTCGGCATCGCGCGCGCGATAGGCGTAGTGGTGCAGTTGCTGGATGGGCGCGGGCGCGGGCAGGGTGGCAGGGCTCTTGAGGACGGCGGCCATGGTGTCTCCTGGTCGTTCAACAATGCGTAATGCGTTTACTTTACCGTAACGGCCGGGCCCGAGTCGATCACCCGGGCGGCTTGGTTGAGAGCGGTTATCAACTGGACCTTCCGGATAGCCATGTTCCATGAAGTGCATTGAGTCTGGCTATTAGACGGCACCGCCTCGCCTCACTACGCTTGGCAGCGTCTCCGGCATTGCCGGAGCGTCCCGCATCGTCCCCATCCACCTCGAAGGAGATCACCATGGCAACACTCAAGGGCTCGAAGACGGAAGAGAACCTGAAGGCCGCCTTTGCCGGCGAATCCCAAGCCAACCGCCGCTACCTGTACTTCGCAAACAAGGCCGACGTGGAAGGACAGAACGACGTGGCGGCCCTGTTCCGTTCCACGGCCGAAGGCGAGACCGGCCATGCCCACGGCCACCTGGAGTGGCTGGAGCAGGTGGGCGACCCGGCGACGGGCCTGCCGATCGGCAGCACGCGCAACAACCTGAAGGCCGCCGTGGCCGGCGAAACCCACGAGTACACCGACATGTACCCCGGCATGGCCAAGACGGCGCGCCAGGAAGGCTTCGACGAGATCGCCGACTGGTTCGAGACGCTGGCCAAGGCGGAGCGTTCGCACGCAAACCGCTACACCAAGGCCCTGAACGAACTGGCGGACTGAGTCCGGCTGCTCCGGGTCCCGCTCCCTCTCCCGCTTGCGGGAGAGGGTTGGGGTGAGGGCACGCGCGTGCCATCATTCCAGCCCTTCACACAACAACGCGAAGCACCACCACCCATGGCCGTCCGCGAAGGCAATCTCGAGGCGCCCACGCGCCACCCCATCGCCTGGAAATCCCCCGAGTACTACGACGAGGGCGCCGCCTTCAAGGAGCTGGAGCGCATCTTCGACATCTGCCACGGCTGCCGCCGCTGCGTCAGCCTGTGCGGCGCCTTCCCGACGCTGTTCGACCTGGTCGATGAAGGCAAGACGGGCGAAGTGGACGGCGTCGACAGGAAGGATTACTGGAAGGTCGTCGACCAGTGCTACCTGTGCGACCTGTGCTACATGACCAAGTGCCCCTACGTTCCGCCGCACGAGTGGAACGTGGACTTCCCGCACACCATGCTGCGCGCCAAGGCCATCAAGTTCAAGAACGGCGGCGTCGACTTCGGCTCCAGGTTCCTGTCGTCCACCGACCTCCACGGCAAGTTCGCCGGCATCCCGATCGTCGTGCAGGCCGCCAACGCGGTGAACCAGACCAAGCCCATGCGCGCGCTGATGGAAAGCACGCTGCACGTGGACCGCAACGCCTGGCTGCCGTCGCTGGCCACGCGCAAGTTCCGCAGCGCCGCGCCCAAGGCCGCCGACCTGCCCGTGAAGAACGGCGAGCGCACGCCGGGCAAGGTCGCGATCTTCGCCACCTGCTACGTCAACTACAACGAGCCGGGCATCGGCATGGACCTGCTGAAGGTCCTGGCGCACAACGACGTGCCTTACGTGCTGGTGGAGAAGGAGCAGTGCTGCGGCATGCCCAAGCTCGAACTGGGCGACCTGGAGTCGGTGGACGCCAGCAAGCGCGCCAACATCCCGGTGCTGGCGAAGTACGCGCGCGAGGGCTACGCGATCCTCTCCGCCGTGCCGAGCTGCACGCTGATGTTCAAGCAGGAGATCCCGCTGATGTACCCGGACGACGCCGAGGTGCAGGCGGTCAAGGAAGCGATGTGGGATCCCTTCGAATACCTTGGCGCGCGCCGCCGCGACGGGCTGCTCAAGACCGAATTCCCGCAGCCCCTGGGCAAGGTGAGCTACCAGATCCCCTGCCATTCGCGCGTGCAGAACATCGGCCGCAAGACCGAGGAGCTGCTCAAGATGGTGCCCGGCACCTTCGTGCACACCAACGAGCGCTGCTCCGGCCACGCCGGCACCTTCGGCGTGAAGAAGCCGTACCACGAGGTGGCGATGAAGATCGGCAAGCCGCTGTTCAAGCGCATGGCGGAGCACCCGCAGGGCGGCGCGCCCGACTACATCACGTCCGACTGCCCGCTGGGCGGGCACCACATCAACCAGGGATTCGACCGCAACGGCCTGGGCGCGCCGCGGCTGGAGCACCCGATCTCCCTGATCCGCATGGCGTACGGCCTGGAGTGAAGAGATGATGCAGACGACCGGCAAGATCACGGCCGACAGCCTGATGACGCTGGAGGCCTATGCGAAGTGGCGCAAGCAGCACCACGGCGAGCTCGTCGCGCACCGCAAGCTGCGCAGCGTGCAGCTGGGCGAGCACGTGTCGGTGCAGTTCGAAAGCGAGCTGACGATGCGCTACCAGATCCAGGAGATGCTGCGCATCGAGAAGATCTTCGAGGAGGAGGGGATCCAGCAGGAGATCGACGCCTACGCGCCGCTGGTGCCCGACGGTGGCAACTGGAAGGCGACGATGATGATCGAGTACCCCGACGTCAACGAGCGCAAGCGCGAGCTGGGCCGGCTGATCGGGGTGGAGGACCGCATGTTCGTGGAGGTGGAAGGGCACCCGCGCGTGTATGCCATCGCCGACGAGGACCTGGACCGGGAGAACGACGAGAAGACCTCGGCGGTGCATTTCCTGCGCTTCGAGTTCACGCCCCCGTTGCGGGAAGCGGTGAAGGCAGGCGCGGCGGTGAAGCTGGGGTGCGACCACACGAACTATCCGGCGCATGTGGTGATCGCGCCGGAGACGCTGGCTTCGCTGGCGGGGGATTTGCGGTAGGGGCGGGGGAGGGGAGGTGTCGCGGTTCGGCTGCGCGCTCACCACGACCTGCGAAGCCAGATAAGCACCTGTAGGTCGTGGTGAGCCCGCAGGCGAACCGCGACGCTCACGCCGGCGCGAACAAGTCCACCCGGTCCGTGATGATCCCGTCCGTCCCCAGCGCGACCAGCCGTTGCGCCGCCCACTCGTCGTTCACCGTGTAGCTCAGGGTCCGCAGCCCCAGGCCCCTGGCCTTCGCCACCGTCCCGGCATCCCACAGCGCGTGGTTGCACACGACCGCCACGCACTGCAGCTGCTGCGCCTGGTCCCAGCAGCCGTCCCACAGGGTGTCCAGCAGCAGCCCGCGCGGCAGCTGCGGCTGTGCCTGCATGGCCGCCTGCAGCGAATCGGGACGGAAGGACGTCAGCAGCGGCGGCACGTCGGTGCCGCGCCAGATCCGTTGCGCATGGTTCGCCACCACCTCGCCGGTCCCCGCCTCCAGCCCCGGCGTCGGCTTGATCTCGATGTTCAGGAAGTGGCCGTTCGCCAGGCAGAAGCGCGCGATGTTCTCGAAGCTGGGCAGCGGCTCGCCCGCATACGCGCGCGAGTGCCAGCTGCCGGCATCGAGCCGCGCGAGCTGGTCCCAGGGCTGGTCGCCGCCGACGCCGATGCCGTTGGTGGTGCGCTCCAGCGTCGCGTCGTGCATCAGGAACGGGACGCCGTCGGCCGACAGCTTCACGTCGCACTCGAACATGCGGTAGCCGTGCTCCGCGCCGAGGCGAAATGCGGCCAGCGTGTTCTCGGGCGCGAGCCTGCCCGCGCCGCGGTGGGCGACCCAGCGCGGGTACGGCCAGGGCTTCATGCCGCGATCCGCTTGCCGCTCTCGAGGTCGAACCAGTGCAGCCGGTTCTCGCGCGGCTTCACGCGGATCACCTGGTCCGCGACCGGCGAAGGCTGCCCTTCCTCGATGCGCACGATGATCTGTTCGCCGTTCACGCGCCCGTACACGAGGCGCTCGGCGCCGAGCAGTTCCACCGTTTCGGTGCGCACTTCCCATCCCGTGTCGCCCACGTCCAGGTGCTCGGGCCGGATGCCGGTGATCGCGCCGCTGCGGCCGCCCTGCACGTCCTTCAGCAGGTTCATGGGCGGCGAGCCGATGAAGCTGGCGACGAAGGTGGACGCCGGCCGGTGGTACACCTCCTCGGGCGTGCCGAACTGCTCCATGTTGCCGGCGTTCATCACGATCATGCGCTGCGCCAGCGTCATGGCTTCCACCTGGTCGTGGGTGACGAAGAGGGACGTGATCCCCAGCTCGCGGTGCAGCTTCTGGATCTCCAGCCGGGTCTGGGCGCGCAGCTTGGCATCCAGGTTGGACAGCGGTTCGTCGAACAGGAAGACCTGCGGCTGGCGCACGATGGCGCGGCCCATGGCGACGCGCTGGCGCTGGCCGCCGGAGAGCTGGCGCGGCTTGCGTTCCAGCAGGTGGCCCAGCTCGAGGATGCCCGCGGCCTTGTCGACGCGCGCCTTGATCTCCGCCACCGGCACCTTGCGGATCTTCAGGCCGTAGGCCATGTTGTCGAACACGCTCATGTGCGGGTAGAGCGCGTAGTTCTGGAACACCATCGCGATGTCGCGCTCGGCCGGCTCCAGCTCGTTGACCACCCGGTTGCCGATGGCGATCTCGCCGCCGCTGATCTCCTCCAGCCCGGCGACCATGCGCAGCAGCGTGGACTTGCCGCAGCCGGAGGGCCCGACGATCACGATGAACTCTCGGTCGGCGACCTCGGCGTTGATGCCGTGGATCACCTGCAGGGCACCCTTGCCGGTGCCGTACTTCTTGATGACGTTGCGCAGGGAGATGCTTGCCATTGTTATTTCTCGGTATCCACCAGGCCCTTGACGAACCACTTCTGCATCAGGATCACCACGACCGCCGGCGGGATCATCGCCAGGATGGCCGTGGCCATGACGATGTTCCAGTCGTTGGCGGCGTCGCCCCCGGAAATCATGCGCTTGATGCCCATGACGACCGGGTACATCGATTCGTCGGTCGTGACCAGCAGCGGCCAGAGGTACTGGTTCCAGCCGTAGATGAACTGGATGACGAACAGCGCCGCGATGCTGGTGGTGGAAAGCGGAAGCAGCACGTCCTTGAAGAAGCGCAGCGGCCCCGCGCCGTCGACCCGGGCGGCCTCGACCAGTTCGTCGGGCACCGTCAGGAAGAACTGCCGGAACAGGAAGGTGGCCGTGGCGCTGGCGATCAGCGGCACGGTGAGCCCGGCGTACGAGTTCAGCATGCCGAGGTCCGACACCACCTGGTACGTGGGGCCGATGCGCACTTCCACGGGCAGCATCAGCGTGACGAAGATCGCCCAGAAGAAGAACATGCGCCCGGGAAAGCGGAAGTACACGATGGCGAACGCCGACAGCAGCGAGATCGCGATCTTGCCGAAGGCGATGACCAGCGCGCTGACCAGGCTGACGAACATCATGCGACCCACGGGCGCGGTCGACGCGGCGCTGCCGCTGGTGCCCTGGAGCGCGGCCGCGTAGTTCTCGATCAGGTGCGGCCCGGGCAGCAGCGGCATCGGCACCTGGACGATGTCCTGCGCGGTGTGCGTGCTGGCCACCAGGGTCACGTACAGCGGGAAGGCGACCACGATCACCCCGAGGATCAGCACGAAGTGCGAGATGAAGGTGGCGAGGGGACGGCGTTCGACCATCAGTAGTTCACTTTCCGTTCGACGTAGCGGAACTGGATCACCGTCAGCACCACGACGATGGCCATCAGCACGACCGACTGGGCCGCCGACCCGCCCAGGTCCAGGGCCTTGAAGCCGTCGTAGTAGACCTTGTAGACCAGGATCGCCGTGTCCTTGCCGGGGCCGCCCTCGGTGGCCGCGTCGACGATGGCGAAGGTCTCGAAGAAGGCGTAGACGACGTTGATCACCAGCAGGAAGAAGGTCGTCGGGGACAGCAGCGGGAACACGACGGTCCAGAACCGCCGCCATGGCCCCGCGCCGTCGATGGCCGCCGCCTCGATCAGGCTGCGCGGGATCGACTGCAGGCCGGCGAGGAAGAACAGGAAGTTGTACGAGATCTGCTTCCAGACCGCCGCGAACACGATCAGCGCCATGGCCTGCTTGCTGTCCAGGAGGTGGTTCCACTCGATGCCGATCTTGCGCAACCCGTAGCTCACCAGGCCGATGGAGGGCGCGAACATGAACAGCCACAGCACGCCCGCCACCGCCGGCGCGACCGCGTAGGGCCAGATCAGCAGCATCCGGTAGACGGCGGAGCCGCGGATCACGCGGTCGGCGAACACCGCCAGCATCAGCGACAGCGACAGCCCCAGCCCGGCGACCAGCACGGAGAACTGCACCGTGATCTGGAACGAGGAGAGGTAGCCCGGGTCCGAGAACAGCCGCCGGAAGTTGTCCAGCCCGACCCACTCGACCGAGGCGCCGAAGGCATCCTGCTGCTGCAGGGACTGCAGCAGCGCCTGGGCCGCCGGCCAGAAGAAGAACACGCTGATGACCGCCACCTGCGGTGCGAGCAGCACCCAGGGCAGCCACCAGCTCTTGAAACGGACCCTCTTTTCCATGGCGCGCTATTGTGGATGAACCGATCAGTTATGAGACAGCTATGTCATCCCCGCGAAGGCGGGGACCCAGGGCGTTCACGAAAAAGCCCCGCAACGCGGGGCTTTGCCAACCCGGAAGCCTTGATTCCCGCCTTCGCGGGGACGAGGATCAGCCCTTGTTGGCCGCCTGGAAGCGCACCAGCTGCTCGTTGCCGCGCTTCACGGCTTCGTCCAGCGCCTCCTTGGCCGTCTTCTTGCCGGCCCAGACCTGCTCCAGTTCCTCGTCCACGATGGCGCGGATCTGGTTGAAGTTGCCCAGGCGCACGCCGCGCGACTTGTCGGTCGTCTTGCGGATCATCTGGTTCACCGCGGTGTCGGTGCCGGGATTCTCCTTGTAGAAGCCCGCCTTCTCGGTCATCTGGAA
>JALHLO010000032.1 GCA_022844525.1 Ramlibacter sp. | reverse complement strand
CCGGCGTCGTCTGCATAGTAGACGTCGTTGCCCTGGCCGCCGGTCATGGCGTCGGCACCCGCGCCACCGAAGATCCAGTCGTTGCCGTCACCGCCCAACAGCGTGTCGTTGCCCGCGCCGCCATTGAGCGAATCGGCTCCGGCGCCGGCATCGATGCGGTCCGCCCCAGCGGTCCCGACAAGCGAATCGGCGCCGCTGGTGCCCTCGATCAGATTCGCCGTCTGGAACGCCTGGGCCTCCCGCAGGAACAGGGGATCCGCGAGCACCTCCACGATCTGCTCCCGAGAGAGTCCGCGCGTGCTGCCGGCCTGCGCGTACGTCGCGGCGAGCAGGCCGCCGAAGGCCCCACCCGTGCCCTGCAGCGACTGGTGTTCCAACAATGCGTCGCGCGCCGCCCAGGGTGCGCCCAGCCCGCTCGCCAGGGTTTCGGCCACGAACTGCTGGATGACGGCCGCCAGGTCGAAGGCCGCGACCGCGTCCCCGTTCAGGAGCTGCAGCAGCAGGCGCCGCTCCGGCAGGAAGTCCGGGCTCTCCGGGTAGAACCACCCTTGGTACGTGATGCTGTCGTCCGGCCCCAGGTGGACGGTCACGCTCCCGGTGTTCGCGTCCAGCGTGAGGGATATGTCGGCCAGGGACGCGCCGCCGCCGAGGGACAGGATCCCGTACTCTCCACTGTCATACCATGGGGAGACCGTGTCGTGCCCGTCGCCCCGATTGAAGGCAATGACGTGCCGCACAGGCCCAGGTTCGGCGTCTAGCCACATTCCGAGGGAGTAGGAATCCGATCCGGTCCCCCCTGCGAGGAAGTGCGGTGCGGACGTTGCTTCCACGTAGTCGGCTCCGTCTTCCCCCTCGGTGACACCACGCCCTCCCCAGGAGCTCATGTGATCGTTGCCCAGGCCCCCCCGGACGATGTGGACGCCGCCTTCGAGCCAGATCGCATCGTCGCCTGCAAGTGCGTCGATCGTCACGTCCCCGCCGCCCTCGAAAACATCGTCATAGGGTGAGATCACCTGCGGCCCCAGCCGCGCCGCAACCTCTTCCGAGTCCCAGACAATGCCGCCGTCGAAGTGGATAAGGAAGGCATTTCCGCCGTCGAACCAGTCGTAGAACTCGATGCGGTCACTCGAGACCTTGCTCCTCAGGATGAGCGAGCCGTAGACCTGCGAAAGGGCAAAGTCCGACGACGACCACCCCAGCAAGACGACATCGTTCTGTTCGCCGTAGGGGTCGAAGATGTAGTCTTGGCCAAAACCCTGCCCGAAGAGGTAGGTGTCGGAGCCTGCGCCTCCCTCCAGGAAATCGCTGCCGGCGCCGCCGTCGAGAGTGTCGGCACCCTCGTAGCCGTACAAGTCGTCAGAACCGTCGTACCCCCTCAGCTCGTCTGCCGCAATCCCGCCATGTAGCCAATCGCTTCCGTCGGTGCCCTCGACGATCGGGTTGTAGCCGAGCGCCGGCTTGGCGAGCTCCTGCCGGATCTGCGCTGCCGAGAGCCCGCGCGTCGTGCCGTTCGCGGCGTACTCGGTGGCCAGCAGGCCGCCGTGAACCATGCCGGCCAGGTCCATCTCCTGCGCGACGAGGGCGTCATGCGCCGCCCATGAGGTTCCGTCCGAACCCTGCGCGGCTTCCACCAGGAATTGCCGGGCAACCGCCCCCAAGTCGAACGCCCGCACCGAGGGTCCGTCGATCAGTTGCAGCACCAGGGACCGGGAAAAGGTCTCTCCGACTTCGGAATCGAACCAGAACCATCCGGCGAACGTGACGCTGTCGCCGTCGCCGTAGTGCACCGTGAGATTGCCCGATTCGAAGTCCGCCGTCAGGCGCACATCGCCGAGCTCCACCCCACCCCCGAGGGACAGGACCCCGCTGGAGTTGTCCCTGTAGTGAGAGATCTGCACCGTGTCCTGCCCGTCGCCGGCATTCATTGCCACCACGTACCAACGGCCGGACTGCAAATCATCGTCATATGCGCTGATGAAATCGGCTCCCGTTCCTCCGGCAAAGAACTGGGGCCCGCCACCCCCGTACAGCTGGTCGTCGCCCGCCTCGCCCTCGAACAGCGCGGGTGCATAGGCGTCGATGATGTCGTTGCCGTCGCCACCGCGGAGCACGTGCGTTCCCGCACCGACATAGATCTGGTCGTCGCCGGCGAGGGTGTCGACTACGGTGTCGCCGTCGGCTTGGAAGACGTCGGCAAATTCAGTGACGATCTGCGGGCCGAGGCGCGCATTCACCTCCATGGCATCCCAGACGACCCCGTCGCTGAAGTGCAGGAGGTAGCTGTCTCCGCCGGCAAACCAGGAGAAAAATTCGATGCTGTCGCCCGAAGTCGGGCTCCTGAGCATGAGATTGTCCTCGTACCCGTGCCAGACGACAACGGTGGTGGAGGACCAATCGGACAGGAAGACGTGGTTCAGCTCACCCGGCACGTATTCGGCCAGGGTGTCGTGGCCGAAAGCTCCGTCGAACACGTACACATCCGACCCTTCCTCGCCGTAGAGGAAGTCGTCTCCTTCCCCGCCATGGATGATGTCGTTGCCGGTCCAGCCGAAGAACATGTCGCTCCCGCCCAATCCGAACCACAGGTCCGAGCCCTCCGTTCCGCCGTGCTCATCGGCGTCTTCGCTGCCGACCATCACGGCATCGGCCGTTCGCAGTTCCACGACAGCTTCGGTGGCGGCTCCCCTGACATCGGTCACGCGTACAACGACAGGGAAAATGGTTCCGACATCTGCGGGCGAGACGCCCGAGAGGAGCCCCGTCGCCGGATCGAAATGCAGCCACGCGGCAAGCGGCTCGCCGTCGACGCCGGCCACCGAATACGACAGGGCGTCGCCATCGGGGTCGGCAAACATGTCGAGAGGCACCTGCCATTGCTGGACCGCCGCGCCTGTTTCGGCGAGCAAGGGGCCGGACGGCGGCGCGTGCAGGACCGGCGCGTCGTTCCGCGCGACGGCCAGGTCGAATGTTCCATCGGCGGACTGCCCATCGCTGTCGGTCGCGGTGATGCGGATCGAGTAGACACCCACGTTCACGGCCCCGGCCAGCGACGAGATCGTGCCGGTCTCCGTGTCGATCTCCAGGAACCCAGGGAGCGGGGAACCGTCGGCGAGCTCGGCGGAGAACGTGAGCAGGTCTCCGTCGGGCTCGGCGAACCAGCTGCCGACGTTGACCGAGTTCAGCGCTCCGGTGAACACCGTCAGCTGCGGGATGCTCGCGCTCAGTTCGGGAACGGCCGACGGCTCGACCGGCAGGATCTCGAGGAGCCAGGACAGGGATGTGCGCGCTCCACCCTCGAAATGCACGACCTCGATGCCAGAGCGGCCGTTGTAGTCCTGGTCACCGTCGACGTAGTCGATATCCAGGAAGTGGTTGCCGTCGGTGAACAGCTGGAGCGTCCGCACGGTGCGGACCATGTCATCGCCTCGTTCGATGCGGGAGCGCACCCAGCGATAGCTCAGGGACTCCTCCGTGATTCCACTGGCGAGTTCGATGGTGTCACGGTTGTCCGGTGCGAACTCGAGGGGGACATCGGTACTCCATCCACTGGTGGAATCCCTGTAGGCCAGGTCCGAGATCCGGTCGACGCTGCCCGGCGTGTAGCTGACGTAATAGGTGTCCGACCCCGCCTGGCCGTCCATGTAGTCGCTGCCGGCGCCGCCGATGAAGAAATCGTCGCCGTCGGTACCGACGGCGAAGTCGTCTCCTTCGCCGAGATCCAGCCAGGCACCGAGACCGCGGTCATAGAAGGAACCGTGACCGCTCTCCTGGCTGATCGACAAGGTGGCGGTCCACTCGTCGAAACGCGTCCAGTTCGCCCTGCCCATACTGTCGCTGTTGCTGCCGCTGGTGAGCAGCACGCGGTCATTCCCCGCGCCGGTGGCGATCACGCCCCGGAACAGCACAGGCATGGTGCCTGCGGCAGCGGCTGCCTGGATCACGTCCTCGCCCGCCGTTCCGGTCACCAACGACTGCGTGGCGACGTCGTTCGACGTGGTGATCGAATAGGTGACGGCGACGGATTCCCAGCCCACCTGTCGGGTGACCTCGTAGCTGCCCGCAGGAGTCGGCGGTATCGTGTAGCCGATCAATACGCCGGCGCCGACTTCTCCGTGGCCTGCGCCACCGGAAGGCGCACTGCCGAAAACCGGAACCGCTCCAGGGGGCAGCGGGCCAGTGGCCATGTCCTCCAGCTTCATGAACATTCCCGGGCGGGCGGGCGTCGTGAACGTCTGCGTCCGGTAGACGGGGTGCGATTCGTAGACGGTCGTGGTCTGCACCACGTCGTTCGCGTCGAGGTAGTGGTCATGTGCCAGATACCCGCTTGCGTCGACCTGCTGCGTGACCTGCTGTACGGATGTGGGGACGACCGGCCCCGTGACCGACGACACGTCGTCCAAAGCGAGGCGCTGCGGGAGCGTCGCCAGTTGAACGAGTTGCCGCGCGCCAAACTCCGCGCGCCTCTCCTCCAGCGAGACCGGCTCCGGAGGCCCCTGGAAGTCGAGCAGGTCCCAGAGCGCTGCCTGCGTCCCGTTGCGGTCGGTGACCTGCCAGTTCTCGACCAGCCAGTCCAGTTCGCCGACGTCCCGGATGCGCACCAGCGCGCCGGACGCCTGCATCACCACGACATCGTTCCGGTCGAAGAAGGCGGTCAGCTCCCCCATGCTGGCGTCGGTGAACTGGAGATGGCCGAATTCGTTCAGCTCCCAGTCGGCCTGCACGATGGAGTCCGAGCCGCTGTCCGCGCCGAAGACGTAGGTGTTTCGTCCGGCTGCTCCGGCCAGGACATCGTTTCCGGTGCCGCCGACCAGCGTGTCGTCTCCCTGTCCTCCGCGCAGGAAGTCCGCCTGCCCCCCGCCGATCAGCACGCCATTCGCCAGGGTGCCCCACTCGTCGCGGATGGTGCCCGGTCCGCCCGGATCGCTTGCCGAAGCACGTTGAAGGATCTGCTCGCGGGTGAGGACGTCTCCGTTGGAGAACCGGATTTCCGCGATCTGCGAGAACGCTCCGGGGGACAAGGTGATCGAATCGCCCTGTCCGTACGACACGAGCAGGTCGGCATGCCCCGTGGCGACGCTGGTCTGGCCCGGAACGAACTGGATGGAATTCGCCGCGATGCCCTCGCCGAAGCTGATCACGTCGCGCGGAACCGTGCCTCCTCCGGCGGCAACCGCTTCGATGCGGTCGGCGCCGTCGCCGATGGCGAAGTGGTAGATGTCGGCGCTGTCGTCGGCGGAGCCGTCGATGTCGCCATCCAGGAGGAGGTCGTCCCCGGTACCGCCAACGATCAGGTCCGCTCCGTCGCCTGCGGCGAGCGTGTCGTCGCCAGCGCCACCCAAGAGTGCGTCATCCCCGTCTCCGCCGTGAAGGATGTCGTCGGACGCTCCACCGTCGAGTGCGTCGGCGTAGCCGCTTCCGGTCAGCTCCTGGCTGGAGGTGATCTGCGCGGTGCTGATCAGGGCGCCCCCCTCTTGGGCCATGGAGCGGATGCGGCCACCCGGATCGCCTGCCACGACGATGTTCCGCAGCGATGTGCCGTCGCCACTGTTCCAGACCGACAAACCGGCGAGATTGGTCCCCTGCGCCAGGGCCACGACCGCTTGCCCATTCGCCGCCACGAAAGCAGTGCCGTTCTGAACAAAAACCCTGTAGGAACCGGAACCGTCGGGTGTATCCAGGACAAGCTGGTTGTCGCCCTCGGTGTCGTCGATGACCGCGAGAACGGAATTGCCCGGCGTCACCGAGACGACATGAGTGTCGTCGCCCGCGCCACCGCGCAGGTATCCACCCGCGGCAGTCATCAAGGTGTCGTTGCCCGCTCCTCCCTCCAGCGTGTTGGCGCCCTCACCGCCGTCCAGCATGTCGTCACCTTCGCCGCCCGCGAGGTAGTCATCGCCTTCCCCGCCTTGCAGCTCGTCGTCGCCTCCCAGTCCGAACAGCTTGTCGGCGCCGGCCCCGCCATCAAGGTAGTCGTCACCGTGCGCCGACGGTTGCAGGCGCGCATCGGAGTCGTCGCCGAGCAGGATGTCGTCGTCGTCGCCGCCGAGAAGGACGTCATTCCCGCCGCCGCCGATCAAGGTGTCGGCGCCCGCTCCGCCATCCAGGTAGTCGTCGCCGTGATAGGACGCGGCAAGTTCGGCCTCGGCAGCATCTCCGAGCAAGGTATCGTTCCCGCTGCTGCCATACAGCTGGTCCGCTCCGCCCTGCCCGAACAGGGTGTCATCGCCTTCCTCTCCATCCAGTTCATCAGACCCGTGGTACTCGCCTGCCAACAGGTCCGTGACCGCGTCACCCTGCAGCGTGTCGTTGCCAACGCCTCCGAAGAGGATGTCGTCGTTGCCGCCGCCGATGAGACGGTCATTGCCCCCCTCACCATCGAGGTAGTCGCGGCCTTGGACTGCCCCTGCCAGGTCGGCGCTGCTCTCGTCCCCATCCAGTTGATCGTCGTCATCGCCGCCAAAGAGCGTGTCGTCGCCACCGCCGCCCGCGAGCTTGTCCTCCCCCGCCTCGCCATCGAGGTAGTCCGAGCCCCATGCCAGCGGATCGTCGGCGTACGCACCGAGCTTGGAGACTCCGGTATCCCCCAACAGGATGTCGGCGCCGTCTCCTCCGAAGAGGGTGTCGTTACCGCCATTCGCCTCGATGAAGTCGTCACCCGCCTCCCCGTCGATGTAGTCGTCGCCATGGAAGTTCAGCGGGAGAAACTGCTCGCTGCTGCTGGCAACGTCCGAGTCTCCCCATATGGAGTCGTTGCCGGCGCCGCCGAAGATTTCATCGGCGCGCCCGCCGCCATGAATCCTGTCGTTGCCATCGCCGCCGTCGATGGAGTCCTCGCCGTGGCTGGCGGGATCCATGTCGCGAAGTCCGTCGACACCCGCGGTGCCGTCGCCCAGGAGCTCGTCGTCGCCGGCATTGCCTTCGATGACGTCGTTGCCGCCGAGGCCGGTCACCTGGTCGTTTCCGTCGCCCCCCTGCAGCCAGTCCGCGCCCCAGCTCCCGATGATGAAATCGTTGCCGCCGCCGCCGTCTACCATGTCCATCTGGTCCGTCATCGGGGTCAGCCCCATGCCGGACCAATGCAGTTCCCCGTCGTCCATCCTGAACACGCCCCAGCCACCGCCGCTGGCCAGCACCGTGGCACCGGTGGCCGCGCCCCACAGCGTCCACACGTCTTGCGCACCGTACTGCTGCGTGCCTTCGTAGACCGCGGCTCCACTGCTGATGAAGTCGTCCCCCTCGCCCCCAAGGATGGTGTCATTGCCGGAGCCGCCGGAGATCATGTCGTCGCCCGCGCCCCCTTCCAGATAGTCGTTGCCGCCCGCGCCTGCTACCAGGTCATTGCCTACCCCGCCATCGATCCGGTCGTCGCCGGTTTCGGTGCCGTAGATCGTGTTGTTGGTCACCAGCACATCGCCGCCGCTGACCAGGTTGCCGTTCGCATCCGTCACGAACTTCATGTCCCCCTCTGCCACCACCGTGATGGCACGGCCGTCAGGGTCGTAACGGAAGATGACGCCCGTCGAGAGTGTCGTGCGCGCCATGAAGTCGGCGGCAAACGGCTCCGGAGTCTCGCCGGCATCCTGCAGCGTCAGGCTCCACGTATTCGATTCGGCCGTCCCCGCCTGGCCGTTGAACACGGCCTTCAGCGATCCCGCTGCATCGGCACTCAGGTCGCCGTCGTGCAGCAGGGCGAAGGTAAGTTGTGTCTGACCTTCGAAGAGGGTGACCGTGACACTGTCCGTCGAATGGGTCTGGCCGTCGACGAGGATTCGCACGCCCTTGTCGCTCAAGCCAACGAGGCTGATGGTCACCGTCTCGCCTGCCTTGGCTCCCTGGTTCAGGCTGACGCTGAAACTCGTGCCACCGTTCTCCTCGATCGTGCGGCTGCGTCCCGCCAGGGTCGTGATATCGGCTGCGGGATCCTCCCAGAAGTTCGCCGGCTGCCCGAGCAGAGCGATCTTGTTGGCTGCCTCCAGCTTGATGCCAAGGTAGCCGCCGTCGCTCTGGGCCTTGGCCAGGTTGAAGTTGCGAATGGTGACGCTGCTGCCCGCGCTGCCATCCGTGGTGATGACCAGGACGCGGCCCGTTCCCGAGCTTGCGTCATCCTGCAGCTCCAGCTCGGCGACCTTGCCGTTCGCCAGCTTCACGCTCCAAGTGTTGCGCCGGCCCGAGGCCTTGGCCTCGCCGATCGCGTCGGTGCCGATCCGGATGGTGCCCAGGCCGTCGCTGTCGAAGACGACATCCTTGCCGAAGGTGCCGCTGAAGTTGTAGCTGTCCGCCCCGGCGCCGCCTTCGAGGTAGTCGTCGCCGTCCTTGCCGTCCAGCGTATCGTTGCCGGCGGCGCCATACAGGCGGTCCGAATCGCCCTCGCCGGAGATGGTGTCTGCATTGACGGTGCCGAAGACGACCTGGTGGTCGTGCAGGCTGAGGCCAGTGCCGTCGATCGACAGCTCCAGCGGCGCCCCGCCCGGCAGGCGCTGCGTGAGGTCGACGTAGTCCCAATTGCCTGCGACAAGGCTAGTGTCCCAGTCTTCGTTGTAGGGTTTCGGGCCCTCACGCGGGAGGTCGTCGGCGTCTTGCGCGCCGTTGCGCTCGTACTTCAGCTTCCATGCCAGCATGGCGGCACGGTCGGCGAGGTATTCGCGGCTCATGGAGCCCTCGCCGGTGACGGGGTCGACGAGGTCCAAACTGCCGTCGGTATTGAAGCGCTCGTAGCCGACGTCCGTGACAACGAACGAATTCAGCTCTCGCAGTGCGAACCTCCAGGCGATGCTGTCGAATGCCCTCGTCCGCAATTCGGCGGCAGTGAGCGCCGCATCTATGGTGAACCGATTGCCGTCGAGATCAGCCACGAGGGGGCTGCCGGACAGAGTGGTGGCACCTCGCAAGACATTCAGTAGCTTGTCGACGAGGTCAATGTTTCCACTCTTGTCGTTGTCGGATAGGAGTCGATAGAACTGAACTCCCGCATCACCCCCGAAATAGCCCCCTGCAACTGCGGCTGTCAGTACCAGGGCACCCGCCACGGGAGTGGAGATCGCGCCGGCAGCCACTAGAGCTGCAGCACCAACCGCAGCTATAGCGCCGGCGGCGAACTGCAGCAACCCGGAACCGGCCAGATCGGCGACTGCCTCCGCAATGATGCGATTACCTTCCGCATCATTTCCTGCTTGGTAGGCCGCATTGGCTTCCTTTGCATGAACGAACAGCACTGCCACACCTGCAGCAGCGCCAAATATCTTGAGTCCCTTGAGGACCTTAGCGCCACCCGGGAGGCTCTCGGCGCGCTTACCCAGATCCGCAATCCACTCGTTTGCCGACTGGTAAGCCCCCATAGGGAGAATTTCCCCTGCTTCAACCCTGGCCAGCCACGACTTCTGCCGATTGGAATCAGCCAGTGCCGCATGGATCTCGGCGGGTTCCAGACGCAGCCACTTCTCGAAGTTCGCACTACTTAGCTCCGTGAAGTGCTGCAACTTCATGCTTTTCAGCTCGATCGCGTTGAGCGCCGCTTCCAAGCCCTTTTCCGCCTGATGCGCCTTCAGGACCTCTACCGGAACCCCGTCAAGGAGCGATCCGCCAGTCTTCTGCAGGAAGGCTGCAATTTCACTAGTTACCAGGACGCTGGTTCTGTCGAACGCCTTTCCGGCGACTATCCGGAAGTGGCCATCGTTTTCTGCAACGAAAGCGTGCGACGCAACATCCCACAATGATCCCGTGTCAACGCGTACCCCGGAGTTCACCCCAGTGAAGTAGACATTGACCTTGTCATCGACAGCGCTCCTCATCGCTTCAGGAACTTGGCTGTAGTCGGCAAATTCGAACTCTCGAGCGACCGCGTCCTGGAAGCGCTTGTAGAAGCGCTCGTGATCATCGCCCAGCAACTTCCCAATCTCAGAGTCACCAATGTCGTAGACACTGGGAACATTGGCTCGGCGAATACTACCTACCACCGCTCCCGAACTGGTTTCATCCGGCATGGCGCCGGAATAGAGAAGATAGGTAGCTTCTGGTCCAGCGTCCACCACCTTTCCGGTCACCTTCGCAGCCAACTCCAAGAGCTGACTGACATTGGCTTGGGGCATCCTGCCAAGTTCTGTGAGTGCGTCGCGAAAGTCCATGTGCCACCTCACTCCTTGACAAAGATCGGGGTCATGGAAAACCGGCGGTACTTCTGAACCCGGAAGGCTTCGGTTATCTCTTTTTGCAGTTCGGCAAGGTCGCTTGGGTCAACTGCATCCTCGATAACGACATCCGGCCCCGAGGGCCCTAGCACTCGAAGGGCGTACAAGCGCCCCTTAAAGAACATGAAAAACCGACCCTCCATGGACTTGGGGTCGAGGCGAGGCGCGCGCACGAGGTAGAGGTTCCGAGCGTGGTCGACCGTCCATGTGAGGTCGTCGGAGAGCGCGAAGAATCCCCCTCGCATCTGCAATTCCCCGCGCTTTCGCTCGTCCGCGTCGGCGTGGATCCGCGCCTGCTCTGCTGCACCAATCTTTTCTACCGTGTATGACATATCGTCTCCAACAAGTTGACCCACGCTTCTGCGGGGTGGTGAGTCGCGTGCGTATTGACCGGAACTGGATCCTCCCGGCCTCCGCTTACCGCTCCCTCAAACTCTCGCTCCCCGCCTTCTGAATCGGCGAAAGCAGATACTCGATCACCCGTCTCTTCCCGGTCTTGATCTCCGCCGTCAGGTTCATCCCCGGCGCCAGCCTGATCATCTTCCCGTCCACGTCGATCTGGTTCCTCGCCAGCGCCAGCGTCACAGGGAAGATCGCGCCCCGCTTCTCGTCATTCACTGCATCCGCGGTCACCATCGTCACCTTGCCTTCGATGGTTCCGTAGCGGGTGAAGTTGAAGGTCTCCAGCTTGATCGCCGCTTCCTGGCCGGCCACGACGAAGCCGATGTCCTTGTTGTCCAGGGTCACTTCGGCGGTGATCTGCGCGCCTTCGGGCACCACGATCATCAGCACCTGCGCTTCGGTGGCGACGCCGCCGGAGGTGTGCACGGCCAGCTGCTGGATCACGCCGTCGACGGGCGCGGTCAGCGTCGTCAGCTGCTCGCGGTACGCCGCCTTCGCGCGCTCCTGGGTCGCGGCCTGCCGCTTGAGGTCGGCCTGCGCTTCGCGGTCGGACAGCGCCCGCCGCGTCTCGGCCAGGTAGGCCGCGCGCGCGTTCTCGCTTTCGCGCAGGCCCGCCATCGTCTCGAGCAGCTTGGCTCGTTGGGTAGAAAGGTCACGCTCCAGTTCGATCCGCTCGCGCATGCGGTCTTGGCCGGCGTGGCTCGCCATGAAGCCCTGCTCGGCCAGCTTCCTGAAGTCGTCCTCCCGCGTCTTCGCCAGCGGCAAGGTGGTCTCGAGCTTGGCCACCACCTCGCGCATGGTTGCCGCCTCGGCCTGCCGCCGGTTGATCTCGGCCGCCAGCTTGGCCAGCTTGGCGCTGATCTCGTTCCACTCCGCCGCCATTTGCGCCTGGGCCGCGTTCTTCTCCGCGGCGGACCAGTCGGCCGGCAGGCGCAACGCGGACGGCGCCCGAAATTCCGTCGATGCGCCCTGCAGCACGTTCAGCAGCGCGCGTGCGCGCATGGAGTCGGAGACGCTCGCCTTCAGCTGTTCGTCCACCGTGGCCTTGTCGGCATGGGCGGCAGTGGGATCGAGCTCCACCAGCGGCTGCCCCGCCTTCACGTGCTGGCCGTCCTTCACCAGCACGCGCTTGACCACGCTGCGCTCCAGCGGCTGGATGGTCTTGGTTCGCTCGCTGACCACGATGCGCCCGGGCGCCACCGCGACGATGTCCACCTGGCCGAAGATGGTCCAGGCCACCGCCAGGGTGAACAGCGCCATCAGCGCATACGCCAGGCGGCGCGGGGCCGGGTGCACCGGCGTTTCCTGCAGGCTCAGGGCGGCGGGCAGGAAGGCCGCTTCATCCGCCAGGCGCCGCGGCCCCGCCAGCTCGTGCCGCGCCTGCCAGGCCGCACCGAAGATGGCGCGATAGCGCGCCAGCAGTTCCCGTGCGGGATGGGGCGCGCGCTTCGCGCCGGCTTGCGGCTCGGGCGCAGCCTGGGCGGAGTTCCCCTGGTCAGCGGGCAGGGCGGTCGTCTCGGCGCTCATTGCTTGCCCCCATCCACCGCTTGCCGCCCGTCCTGCATCTTCCACAGGTGCGCATACAGGCCCTGCGGCTTCTGCAGCAGGGCGTCATGCGGGCCCGCCTCGACGATGCGCCCCTTGTCCAGCACGATGATGCGGTTCGCGTTGCGCACCGCGGAGAGCCGGTGCGCGATGACCAGCACGGTGCGGCCGCGGCAGATCGCCGCCATGTTGCGCTGGATGATCGCCTCGCTCTCGTAGTCCAGCGCGCTGGTGGCCTCGTCCAGGATCAGGATGCGCGGGTTCGTGAACAGGGCCCGGGCAATGGCGATGCGCTGGCGCTGGCCTCCCGACAGCGACGAGCCCTGCTCGCCGACCACCGTGTCGTAGCCTTCGGGCAGTTCGCTGATGAAGTCATGCGCGCCGGACAGCTGCGCGACCCGCACGACCGCTTCGATGGGCGCGGCCGGATCCGAGATGGCGATGTTCTCCCGCACGCTGCGGTTGAACAGCAGGTTTTCCTGCAGCACCACGCCCACCTGCCGGCGCAGCTGCGCGGCGTCGATCAGGCTGATGTCGATGCCGTCCACCAGCAGCCGGCCCTGCTCCGGCGTGTACAGCCGCTGCACCAGCTTGGTCAGCGTGCTCTTGCCGGAGCCGGAGCGGCCGACGATGCCGATCACTTCGCCAGCGCGCACTTCGAGGCTCACGCCATTGAGCACCGGCACCGCCTCGGGCCGGTAGCGGAAGGTGACGTTGTCCAGCGTCACCCGTCCCTTCAGCGGCGGCAATTGCGCGGTGCTGGTCGGGGGCACCTCCGTGCGGGTGTTGAGGATGTCCCCCAGCCGCGCCATGGAAATGCCGGTCTGCTGGAAGTCGGTCCACAGTTGCGCCATGCGCATGATCGGCTGCGCCACCCGCTGGGCGAACATGTTGAAGGCGACGAACTGGCCCACCGTGAGGTCGTTGCTCATCACCAGGTGGGCGCCGTACCAGAGCGTGCCGGCGTTCACCAGCTTGCCGATCAGGCTGATGCCCTCGTGCGCCCACGACGCCAGGTTCTGGGTGCGGAAGCTGGCCGACACATACGCGGCCTGCTGGTTGTCCCAGCGCCGTGCGAAGCTCGGCTCCAGCGCGCTGGCCTTCACCGTCTGGATGCCGGTCACCGTCTCCACCAGCATCGCCTGGTTCTCGGCGCCGCGCGCGAACTTCGCGTCCAGGCGCTTGCGCAGGATGGGCACCACCGCCAGGCTCAGGCCGAAGTACAGGGGCAGGCTGACCAGCACGATCAGGGTCAGGGGCACGCTGTAGAACAGCATCACCGCGATGAAGATGACGGAGAACAGGACGTCCAGCAGCACCGTCAGGGCGTTGCCCGTGAGGAAGCTGCGGATGTTCTCCAGCTCGCGCACGCGCGCCACCGAGTCGCCGACCCGCCGCGCCTGGAAGTAGGCCAGGGGCAGCTGCACCAGGTGCCGGAACAGGCGCGCGCCCAGCTCCACGTCGATGCGGCTGGTGGTATGGCTGAAGACATAGGAGCGCAGGCCGTTCAGCACGCTTTCGAACACCACCACCACCACCAGGCCGATCACCAGCACGTCCAGCGTTGTCAGGCCGCGGTGCACCAGCACCTTGTCCATCACCACCTGGAAGAACAGCGGGCTGACCAGGGCGAACAGCTGCAGGAAGAAGGAGATCAGCAGCACTTCGCCCAGCAGGCGCCGGTACTTCACCAGGCTCGGGATGAACCAGGAGAAGTCGAACTTCGCCAGTTCCCCGGCCAGACTGGCCCGGCTGGTGATCAGGATCAGTTCGCCAGTCCACTGACCCGCGAACACCGACACGGGCTCGATGGTCGGCCGGCTGGGCACCGCGGACGGGTCCTGCACCAGCACGCGCTGGCCGTCGCACTGGGCCAGGATCACCGGGCGGGAGGAGCCGTCTTCGGCGCGCACGATGGCCAGCGCGGGCAGCGGCGCCAGTTGCAGCCGCTCCACGCTCGACGTCGAGAGCTTGGCCTTCAGGCCCAGGTGACGCGCGGCGCGCACGAGGTCGTCGTTGGTGGTGGGTTCGCTCGCCTGCCGGCCTAGTTGATGGGCGAGCGTGGCCGGGTCGGCACTGACCTGGTGGAAGCGTGCGATGGCGCACAGGGCGACCAGCGCCGGCGAAATGGCCGGCAGCGAGCCGGGATCCGCCGTCCCGTCGGACGCCGCCGGTTCCGCCTGCGCGGCATGCATTGCCCCTTGCATACAACCCCTCTCGCTTCCTGGTGTGACCTCATTCGATGCGTCACCCCGTCGGAAGGAGGCAGCACAACAGTTCGCGTTTGTACGGCTGCTTAGGGAAAAGGAGCAGTACCCCCCTGTCAGAATTGACAGGGGGCGAGGGTTTCTCCTCCCTCATATGGAGGACACAGGTGTGCGCGGGATCGCCGGGCAGCGCTACTTCCGCCAGAACTGCGCCGTGAACAGCACCAGCACGGACATCAATTCCAGCCGCCCCAGCAGCATCGCGAAACTCAGCACCCAGAGCTGGAAGTCGTTCAGCACCCCGAAGTGGCTGGCTGGCCCCACCATCCCCAGCCCCGGGCCGATGTTGTTCACGCACACGATCACGGCGGAAAAGGCCGTCACCAGGTCCAGCCCGGACAGCAGCATCACCAGCGTCAGCCCCACGATGCTGGCGCCGTAGATCAGCATGTAGGCCAGCACCGCCGCCAGCACGGTGGCGGGCACCGTGCTGCCGCCCAGCGTGACCGGGTTGACCACGCGCGGATGGATGATGCGCACCAGCTCGCGCTGCGCCTGCTTGAGCAGCAGCACCATGCGGACCATCTTGATGCCGCCGCCGGTGGAGCCGGCACACGACGCGAAGCAGCCGAGGAAGATCATCAGCACCGGCGCGAACGGCGGCCAGGCCGCATAGTCGGCCGCGGCGTAGCCGGTGGTGGTGCCCAGCGACACCACGTGGAAGGCGGCGGCGCGCAGGCTGGCCAGGAAGTTGTCGTGCACGCCGTGCGCGAACAGCACGAAGCTGATGGCGAACACCGCCACCAGCAGCACGAACACATAGGCCTGCACCTCGGGATCGCGCACCAGCGGCCGCGCGGAGCGGGCGCGCCAGACCGCGAAGTAGCGCAGGAAGCTCACGCCGGCCAGCGTCATGAAGACGATGGCCACGCCCTCGATCAGCGGCGAATCGAACTGCCCGAAGCTCGCGTCGTGCGGCGAGAAGCCGCCCAGCCCCATCGTCGTGCACATGTACATGAAGGCGTCGGCCCAGCCCATGCCGGCGACGCGATAGGCCAGCAGGCAGGCGGCGGACATCGCGAAGTACACCGTCCACAGGCCGCGGGCGGTCTCGGCGATGCGGGGCGTGAGCTTGTCGTCCTTCAGCGGTCCCGGCGTCTCGGCGCGGTACAGCTGCATGCCGCCCAGCCCCAGCAGCGGCAGCACCGCCACCACCAGCAGGATGATGCCCAGGCCGCCGATGAACTGCAGGAAGCAGCGCCAGACGTTCACCGACAGCGGCAGCTTGTCCAGCCCCGCCAGCGCGGTGGCCCCGGTGGCGGTGAGCGCGCTCATCGCCTCGAAATAGGCGTCGGCCCATTCGATGCCCGGCACGGTCCACAGCAGCGGCAGCGCCGCGCACGCGGGCAGCACCACCCACACCAGCGTCACCAGCAGGAAGCCGTCGCGCGGCTGCAGCTCGCGCGTGTGCCGGCGCACCAGCCAGCCCAGGAGCCAGCCGCCGGCCAGCGTGCTGCCGAAGCCGATGGCCCAGATCCGCGCGTGCGCGCCCTCGCCCGCCCCCAGCGACCACAGCAGCGGCACCAGGTAGGCCACGGAGAAGCCCATGAGCACGCGGGCGAGCACCGCCAGGACGGGTTGCAGGCTGTCCATCTAGAGGAAGGTGGCGCTCACCTGGAACAGGCGCTCGACTTCGCGCACCTGGCGCTTGTGCGGGATGAACATCACCAGGCGGTCGTCCTGCTCGATCACCGTGTCGTGGTGCGGCAGCAGGACCTTGCGGGCCTCGCCGTCGCCGCGCACGATCGCACCGATGGTGACGCCTGCAGGCAGCGCCACCTGGCCGACCTGGCGGCCCACCAGTTTCGAGGTGCGCCCGTCGCCGCGGGCGATGCCCTCCAGCGCCTCGGCCGCGCCGCGCCGCAGGCTGTGCACCGCCACCACGTCGCCGCGCCGCACGTGCGCCAGCAGCTCGCCGATGACGGTGTGCGCCGGCGACAGCGCGATGTCGATGGTGCTGCCCTGGATCAGGTCGCCGTAGGCGCGGCGGTTGATCAGCGCCAGCACGCGCCGGGCGCCCAGGCGCTTGGCCAGCATCGCCGCCAGGATGTTGTCCTCGTCGTCGCTGGTGAGCGCGAGGAACAGGTCCATGTCGTCGACGTTCTCGTCGGCCAGCAGTTCCTCGTCGGTGCAGTCGCCCTCCAGCACCAGCAGGGAGCTGGGCAGCTGGCCGGCCAGGTATTCGCAGCGCTTCATCTCGCGCTCGATGATCTTCACGTCGTAGCGCCCGGCCAGCCGGCGCGCCAGCCGCAGCCCCACCTTGCCGCCGCCGGCGATCATCAGCCGCCGCACCGGAGCGTCGGCCGGCTGCATGGCGCGCAGGACCGGCCGGATCTTCTCGGCGTCGGCCAGCAGGAAGATCTCGTCGCCCGCCAGGATGCGCGTGTCGCCTTCGCAGGTGATCAGCCGCTCCTCGCGGTACAGGGCGACCAGGCGCATGGGCGCGTCGGGATAGAGCTGGCGCAGCTCGGCGATCGTGTGGTTCACCACCGGGCTCGCCTGGGCGGCCCGCACGGCGATCAGCAGCGCCCGGCCCCCGGAGAACTCCAGCACCTGCAGCGCCTGCGGATAGTCGATCAGCTTTTCCACGTACTTCACCAGCGACTCTTCCGGGCAGATCACGTGGTCCACCGCGAAGCCTTCCTTGCCCAGCAGGGGGTCGCCTTCCTTGAACTCGGCGCCGCGCAGGCGCGCGATGGTGGAAGGAACCTGGAACACGTCGTGGGCGATCTTGCAGGCCACGAGGTTGGTTTCGTCCAGCGAGGCGCAGGCGATCAGCATGTCGGCGTCCTGCGCGCCGGCGCGCCGCATGACCTCGGCGTGGATGCCGTTGCCCGGCACGCCGCGCAGGTCCAGGCGCTCCTCCAGCAGGCGCAGCCGCTGCGGGTCCGGGTCGATCACGGTGATGTCGTTGCGTTCCGAGACCAGGCTCTCGGCCACGCTTTCGCCGACGCGGCCGGCCCCGAGGATGATGATTCGCATGCTGCACGCGCCTCGCCCGACAGCCGGGCTGCGGCGCGCCGCCATCATAGCGACCAGGGAGGCCGGCGTACGTGTGGTAACCGGAGAAGTGAAGATTCCCGCGCCACGGCCCGGCAACGGCGTATGGTGGGGGGTGGGAGGCCAACCACCATGATGCATTCATTCTTGGCCAACAACCGCGACGAACTGATCGAGCGGTGCAAGGCGAAAGTCGCCTTGCGGCCCACCCGCGCAGCCACGCTGGAGCAGCTGAAGAACGGCGTGCCGATCTTCCTCGAACAGCTCGAACGTACGCTGCGGGCCGAAGAAGGCGGGGAAGAGCTGGAAAGCGTCAAGATCTCCGGCTTCTCCGGCGGCGACGCCAGCGCGCAGTCCGAGATGGGCGTGAGTGCCATCGCCCACGGCAAGGCCCTGCTGGAGCTGGGCTTCACCATCGACCAGGTGGTCCACGACTACGGCGACCTGTGCCAGGCCATCACCGACCTGGCGGTGGAACGGGACGCCCCCTTCGGCGTGCAGGAGTTCCGCACGCTCAACCGCTGCCTGGACAACGCCATCGCCGAGGCGGTGACCGAGTTCAGTGCCCTGCGGGATGCATCGCTGGCCCGCCGGCAGGCCGAAGCGTTCAACGAGCGCCTGGGCTTCCTGGTGCACGAACTGCGCAATTCGCTGCTGACCGCTTCACTGGCGGTGGCGGCCCTCGAACAGAGCCAGCTGCCGATCTCCGGCGCCACCGGCGGCGTGCTCAAGAGAAGCATCCAGGGCATGAAGCAGCTGATCAGCGCCGCCCTCGAGGAGGTTCGCGTGGGAGGGTCGGCGGGCAGCCGGACCTTCTCGCTCTCGGGATTCATTTCCGAGGTGACGGCGACCGCGGAGCTCTACGCCGAGGAGAAGGGGACGCGCTTCCGCGTGGAACCGGTGGACCCGGCCATCGAGATCACGGGCAGCCGCTCGCTGCTGCTGGCGGCGCTGGGCAACATCCTGCAGAACGCGTTCAAGTTCACGCGGCCCGGGACGATGGTGACCTTGAGCACGAACGTGAACGGCAAGGACGTGGACATCGACGTGGCGGACCACTGCGGCGGCCTGCCGACGGGGGCCGCGGGCACCTTGTTCACGCCCTTCGCGCAGCACGGCACGGACCGGTCCGGCCTGGGCCTTGGCCTGTCGATCGCCCGGCGCAGCGTCGAGGCCGAAGGCGGCCAGCTGGGCGTGCGCGACGTGCCGGCCGTCGGCTGCGTCTTCACGATGCGGCTGCCGGTGGCCGTCTGAGGGCCCAGCAGAGTCCTAGGCCAGCGCGCGCTGGATCAGGATCTTCTGCACGTCCGAGGTGCCTTCGTAGATCTGGCACACGCGCACGTCGCGCCAGATGCGCTCCACCGGGAAGTCGTTGACGTAGCCGTAGCCGCCCAGCGTCTGGATCGCGGCGCTGCACACCTGCTCGGCGATCTCGCTGGCGAACAGCTTGGCCATGGCGGCTTCCTTCAGGCAGGGGCGGCCGGCGTCGCGCAAGGCGGCGGCATGCCAGATCAACTGGCGCGCCGCTTCCAGCTGCGTGGCGCAGTCGGCCAGGCGGAAGCCCACCGCCTGGTGGTTGAAGATCGCCGTGCCGAAGCTCTGGCGCTCCTTGGCGTACTGCAGCGCGACCTCGAAGGCGCTGCGCGCCATGCCCACGCTCTGGGCGGCGATGCCGATGCGGCCGCCTTCCAGCGCCGACAGCGCGATGCGGTAGCCCTCGCCTTCCTCGCCGATCAGGTTCTCCGCGGGAATCCGGCAGTCCTCGAAGTTGATCTGCGCGGTGTCGCTGGAATGCTGGCCGACCTTTTCCTCCAGCCGCGCGACCACGTAGCCGGGCGTGTCGGTGGGCACCAGGAAGGCGCTCATGCCGCGTTTGCCGGCCCCCTTGTCGGTGACGGCGATGACCACCGCGAGCTGGCCGTTGCGGCCGCTGGTGATGAACTGCTTGACGCCGTTGAGCACGTAGCCATTGCCATCCTTCGCCGCCGTCGTGCGCAGTGCCGATGCATCGCTGCCCACGTGCGGCTCGGTCAGGCAGAACACGCCGAGCAGCTCGCCCTTGGCCAGGCGCGTGAGCCACTTCTTCTTCTGCGCCTCGTTGCCGTAGCGCATGAGGATGGCGTTGACCGGGCAGTTGGTGACGCTGATCGCGGTGCTGGTGCCGCCGTCGCCGGCGGCGATTTCCTCCAGCACCAGGGCGAGCGTCAGGTAGTCGAGCCCCGCGCCGCCGTATTCCTCGGGCACGCAGATGCCGTAGGCGCCGAGCGCCGCCAGCCCCTGGTGCGCCTCGCGCGGGAACGTGCGCTCGCGGTCCCAGCGGGCGGCGTGGGGCCACAGCTGTTCGCGCGCGAAGTCGCGCACCGCGTCGCGGATCATTTCCTGGTCGGGGTTCAGCAGCATGGTGGGTGCGGTCACCAGCCCTTGAAGGGGGTGCCGTCGTAGTCGAGGAACGAGACGTGGCGGTGCTTGTAGGCGAGTCCTATGGTATGGCGCATCCACTCGACGCTCGCGTCCACCGTCAGCGGCGCCCCGGACCCGCCCATGTCGGTCTGCACCCAACCTGGGCTGAGCACGAGAAAGGTCGCCTTCGGGTAGTCCGTCTGCGCCGCCGAAACGGCCATGTTCAGCGCGGACTTGCTGGCCCGGTACAGCCAGCTGTAGCTGGAGTCGACGCCAGCGATGTGGCCCATCTGGCTGCTGATGAAGACGAACTTCCCGCGCGCGGCTTCCACCAGCGGCGCGGCCACGGGGATGGCCTGCATCGCGCCCCAGACGTTGGTGCGCATCACCAGGTCGAATTCGTCGCGCGGCGGCGGCTCCTTGGCGCCGCCGTGCGACATGACGCCCGCCACGTACAGCGCGACATCGATCTTCTCGCCGTCGAGCTGCCAGCCCAGGCCGCTGATGCTCGCGGGATCGGTGACGTCGAGCTTGAGCGCCTTCGCGCCCAGGTCCGCGATGCGCGCGAGCCCGTCCGCATCGCGCGCGGTGGCGATCACGGTGTCTCCGGCCGCGCGGTACTGGCGCACGAACTCCAGGCCGATGCCGCGGGAGGCGCCGAGGATGAGGATCTTCATGCGTCGGGGTCCGGCTGCGCGCTCACCACCGACCTACACGAGCTCCAGGGCGACGGCCGTGCCCTCACCCCCGCCGATGCACAGCGTGGCGATGCCGCGCTTGCCGCCGCGCGCCTTGAGCGCATGGATCAGCGTGACCATGATGCGGGCGCCGGACGCGCCGATCGGGTGGCCCAGCGCGCAGGCGCCGCCGTTGACGTTGACGATGTCGTGCGAGACCTTCAGTTCGGCCATCAGCGCCATCGGCACGACGGCGAAGGCCTCGTTGACTTCCCACAGGTCCACGTCGGACACCTTCCACCCGGTCTTCGCCAGCAGCTTCTGCGTGGCGCCGACCGGCGCGGTGGTGAACCACTCGGGTTCCTGCGCGTGCGTCGCATGGCCGACGATGCGCGCCAGCGGCTTGACGCCCAGGCGTTTCGCGGTGCTCTCGGTCATCATCACCAGCGCCGCGGCGCCGTCGTTGATCGAGGAGCTGGAGGCGGCGGTGATGGTGCCGTCCTTCTTGAAGGCCGGCTTGAGCGTCGCGATCTTGTCCAGCTTCACCTTGCCCGGGCCCTCGTCGATCGCCACCACCGTCTCGCCGGCGCGCGTCTTCACCGTCACCGGCGTGATCTCGGTGGCGAAGGCGCCCGACTCGGTGGCGTTCTTGGCGCGCTGCACGGACGCGGTGGCGAAGGCGTCCTGCGCCTCGCGCGTGAACTTGTACTTGGCCGCGCAGTCCTCGCCGAAGGTGCCCATGGAGCGGCCGGCCTCGTAGGCATCCTCCAGGCCGTCGAGCATCATGTGGTCGTAGACCTTGTCGTGGCCCATGCGGTAGCCGCCGCGGCCCTTGAGCAGCAGGTAGGGCGCATTGGTCATGCTCTCCATGCCGCCGGCGACCATGATCTCGTGCGTGCCGGCCAGCAGCATGTCGTGCGCGAACATGGCGGCCTTCATGCCGGAGCCGCACATCTTGGACAGCGTGACGGCGCCGGCGCTCTTGGGCAGGCCGCCCTTGAACGCCGCCTGGCGCGCGGGCGCCTGGCCCTGGCCGGCCATCAGGCAGTTGCCGAACAGCACTTCGCCGACGGAATCCGCGGGGATGCCGGCGCGCTGCACGGCGGCCTTGATCGCCGCGCCGCCCAGGTCGTGCGCGGACAGGGTGGAAAAGTCGCCCTGGAAGCCCCCCATGGGGGTGCGGGCGGCGCCGACGATGACGATGGATTCAGCCATGGTGTTCTCTCCTTGAGTCAAAGGGGCTGGGAAAGGGGAAACTGCGTGAGGATGGCACCGCCTTCTTCCTCGGCGATGCGGCGGATGTACAGCTGGAACTCGGGGTCCTCGCCGCGCAGCAGCAGCGGCAGGGCGTTGTGGAAATCCTCGCGCCGGCACCATTCGCGCATGTAGTCGTCCCAGCTGTTCCAGCGGCGGCGTTCGGTCTCGCTCATGTCTTCCTTGTACGCCACCAGATAGGCGCGCTCGAACAGCGAGATCAGCATGTCGAAGATCACCAGCATGCGTTCGCGCTGCTCCGCGCTTGGATTGGGCAGCGGCTCGTTGGTTCGCAACTGCAGGTCGGGATGGGCCAGCACGACCTTGAGGAAGTCGTTGTAGGCATCGGAGAGCAGCTGGTAGCCCTCCTCCTCCTCGTTGTCGCGCTCCTTGCGCTGCTCCCAGGCGAAGAACAGGATGGCGAAGGGCAGGCCCAGCGCGGTGACGATGAAGCTCGCCACCTCCCAGAACTGGCGCCACTGCTCGCTCATCGGCGGCTCCCGATCCAGGTCGAGATGTCCTGCACCACCCGGTCCTCGATGCCGTTGAAGCCGTGGTGCGAGAAGGGGTCGCACGGCGCTCCGCGCGACTGCCCGCCGGTGTAGGTGCGCAAGGCTGTGCCGGCCGGCAGGCGCTTCATCAGTTCGGGCAGCAACGCGGGCGGGCACACCTGGCAGGGATCCTGCTCGTGGTGCACGACCAGCACCGGCAGCGTGACCCCGGTGAGGTCGAGCTCCGTGAGCGGCCGCGCGGGGCTTTCGCCCGAGCGCGCCAGGATCGTCGAGGTCAGCACGATGCCGTCCGGCGCGTTCGGTGCCTTCAGCTGCAGGGCGGCCGTGGCCGCCGAATGCGTGCCGCGGCTGGTGCCCACCAGCCACACCGGCTGGCCGTAACGCGCGCGCGCCCAGGCCACCACGGCGGCGAGGTCGGCGGCATGCTCCGGGCTTTCGCGGAAGACGCCGCCCATGTAGCGCGGGCCACCGCGGTCGCTCGGTGCGTCCAGCACCAGCACGGCATGCCCGCGGTCGGCGAACAGGCCGCGCGAGCGCACCAGGAAGTTGCCTTCGCGGCGCATGAAGCCATTGGCGGCGATGTCCACCGACCCGTTGCCACCGGTCAGCAGCAGCACCACCGAGGATGCGGCGGCCGGCTCCTGCAGCAGCATGCGCACGGTCACGCCTTCGCGCGTGGGCAGGTCGACGACCTGCGGGGCGGGCGCCTGGGCCTGCGCACTGCCGGCCGCGAGGATGGCGAACAGGGCGAGGGAATGCAGCAGTCTCATGCGGGTTCCGGCGAGGGACGGCGGGCCGCTTCGGCGTGGCGGCGGGAAAAGCGCTTGGCGCGCTCGTAGGGAAAGATGTCGTACACGTGGCCGGCGAGGATGCGCTCCTTGTGCGACTGCCAGAAGGCCGCGTCGAGCAGGTCCGCGTGGTGCTTCATGAACACCTCGCGCACCGCCGGATTGCCCAGCAGGAAAGGCTCGAAGGTCTCCGGGAACACGTCGCGCGGGCCGACCGTGTACCAGACCTCGCCCGACATCTCCTCCTCCTCGTTGCGCGGCTGGGGCACCTTGCGGAAGT
>JALHLO010000031.1 GCA_022844525.1 Ramlibacter sp. | reverse complement strand
GCCGCGCCCGCCGCCGACGCCGGCCCCCGCGCGGCCGACTTCATCGTGGCCGTCGTCAATTCCGAGCCGATCACCAACAATGAAGTGCGCGCGCGCATGGTGCGCTACGAGCAGCAGCTCGTGCAGCAGGGCGCGCCGCTGCCGCCGCGGCCGCAGCTGGCGCGCGAAGTCCTCGACCGCCTGATCACCGAGAAGGCGCAGCTGCAGCTGGCGCGCGAGACCGGCGTGCGCGTGGACGACGCGGTGGTCGACCAGGCCGAGCGCGGCATCGCGCGCCAGAACGGCATCGAGCCGGCGGAACTGCGCCGCCGCATGGCAGCCGACGGCATCGACGCCACCCAGTTCCGCGAGGACCTGCGCAACCAGCTGCTGCTGCAGCGGCTGCGCGACCGCGAGCTCGAATCCCGCGTGCGCGTGAGCGAACTGGACATCGACCAGTACCTGCGCGAGCAGCAGCAAGGCGGCGGCGACCCGGCGCTGACCGAGGTCAACCTCGCGCACATCCTGGTGGCCGTGCGCGAGGGATCGAGCGAGGCGCAGGTGGCGCAGGCGCAGGCCAAGGCGCAGCAGCTGCTGCAGCGGGTGCGCGCCGGCGAGGACTTCGCCAAGGTGGCGCGCGAGAATTCCGATGCCCCCGGCGCCGCCCAGAACGGCGGCGTGGTCGGCATGCGCACGGGCGACCGGCTGCCGCCGCTGTTCCTGCAGGCGATCCGCGACGTGGCCGACGGCGGCGTGGCCGAGCTGGTGCGGTCGGAAGCCGGCTTCCACATCCTCAAGGTGCTGGAGAAGCGGCAGCTGGGCGCCACCGGCATCCCCGTGACCCAAAGCCACGCCCGCCACATCCTGCTGCGCCCGGCGGCCAACCTGACCGAAGCGCAGGCGCGCCAGCGGCTGGCCGACTTCAAGCGCCGCATCGAAGCCGGCCAGGCCGACTTCGCGGAGCTCGCGCGCGAGCACTCGCAGGACGCCAGCGCCCGCACCGGCGGCGACCTGGGCTGGGCCAGCCCGGGCATGTTCGTGCCCGAGTTCGAGGAGGCGATCAACAGCCTGCGGCCCGGGCAGATCGCCGAGCCGCTGGTCAGCCGCTTCGGCGTGCACCTGGTCCAGCTGCTGGAGCGCCGGCAGGCCACCATGAGCCCGCGCGAGCAGCGCGAGGTGGTGCGCAACCTGGTGCGCGAGCGCAAGCTGGACGAGGCCTATGTGCAGTGGTCGCGCGAGGTGCGCGGCCGGGCGTACGTGGAACTGCGCGACCCGCCGCAGTTGTGAAGCACTTCGCACGCAAGCGGTTCGGCCAGCACTTCCTGGCGGACGCGGGCGTGATCGACGCGATCGTGCGCGAGATCGCGCCGCGGCCCGGGCAGGCGATGGTGGAGATCGGGCCCGGCCTGGCGGCGCTGACCCAGCCGCTGGTGGAGCGCGTCGGCCAGCTCACCGTGGTGGAGCTCGATCGCGACCTGGCGGCGCGGCTGCGCCAGCACGCGCAGCTGAAGGTGATCGAGTCCGACGTGCTGAAAGTGGACTTCGCTGCCCTGGCCGACCAGCTGGGCGCGGCGCGGATCCGCGTGGTGGGCAACCTGCCCTACAACATCTCCAGCCCCATCCTGTTCCACCTGCTGCAGTACGTGCACCGGGTGGAGGACCAGCATTTCATGCTGCAGAAGGAAGTGGTGGACCGCATGGTGGCCGCGCCGGCGACCTCCGACTACGGGCGGCTGTCGGTGATGCTGCAGTGGCGCTACGCCATGGAGAACGTGCTGTTCGTGCCGCCGGAGTCCTTCGAGCCGCCGCCGCGGGTGGACAGCGCCGTGGTGCGGATGGTGCCGCTGGCGCAGCACGCCGCGGTCGACGAGGGCCTGCTGTCGGAGATGGTGCAGGTGGCCTTCTCCCAGCGCCGCAAGCTGCTGCGGCACAGCCTGGGCAGGTGGCTGGAGGACAAGGGCTTTGCCGGCCGCTTCGACCTGCAACGGCGGGCGGAGGAGGTGCCGGTGGCGGAGTACCTGGCTCTGTGCGTGGCGCTGACGCAGGACACGGCCGGGTACTGAGGGACCATGAAAAAAGCCGGGCAGTGCCCGGCTTTTTTCCTTCAGGACGCGGTCAGGCGGCTGCCAGCCAGTACCCCGCGTTGAAAGGGCTGCTCATGCGCAGCGCGAGAGGCGACACGTCCAGGAGCTTGTCCGTGGGCATCTTCTCTCCATCGGCGGCGACCGGCTGTTGCACGGTTTCGCCCTGGGCCTCGTTCGCCCGTTCCACTTGGCCTTGTTGCGCGGAACGGGCTACGGAAAAGAATAGAAACAGCGGAATGGTACTTTCCGGTCTGCCCAGTAGTCGGCGGTGTCGCGGAAGATGTCCAGCAGCTGCTCGCGCGCTTCCTTGTCGAACTTGCCGTTGGCCGGGATGTGTTCCAGCACCACGATGAAGCCCGGCTGCGGGCCCGATTTGTGCAGCGGGTCCGTCATGCAGTCGTACAGCGCGTCGAAGTTCTTGCCGAAGTGCGACGGGAAGGTGAACTGCTGGGCGATCATGTCCAGCACGTCCTGCTTGCTCTGGGCGGTGGCCAGGTTGGCGTACAGGAAATGCTGGCCCAGCGCGGTGGCAGTCTCCTGCAGGTCCTGCACCCGGTAGGCGCGGATGGACTGCACGATGTTGCTGCGCACCCCTTTGAGGGGCGTCTCGGAAATATCAGGACGAAGTGGCTTGTCCATCTCCGTTTCTTTCTCAGTAGTCAAGAACAGGTCCCGCTTCATTTCGGGGTTACTCCACAATCTTGTGAAAACTGGCGTAGTGGTCGGCGGTGTAATAGCAGGCATGCGGTGTCTTCTGCGGTCCCCCGCATACGATGCGCCGGGCACCCCGGTCGCGAGATCCTGGCGTTTTCACGGTGTACTCGCGGTAGTAACCGCGCGTGTTGATCGGGAGCAAGCGTTCCCGGTTGCCAAACACCGTGCCATCCTTGTTGTGCGGGAACGGCCCGCCCCTGCGGATCAGTTCATAGGTCTCCCGGCCCTGGCGGGGCAGCTCGGCCAATTGCACCGTCGCCACACCGCCGCGGCTCCATCCGTCCACGGGTCCCTTGGCTTGCGCGAAGGGGGCGCCGCTGATCGCGACGGCCATCAAGCAGCTGGTAAGCACTGACTTGACTGCCGCGAAACGGGCCATGAACGGACCTTCTGAGGAGATCTTCACAGGGACGCCAACCGGCGAATGCCGGTACTTCATTACCCGGGTAAACCCGGAAACTCAAGCGCGGTAGTGTGACGCATGTCGTCCCGAAAGGCAAGCCAATGCCCAAAAAATGGGCAGGAAGCAAGGCCTTTCGGGCCGCGGGCGTGGCTGCATAAGTTAGCGCCAGCTGCCGAGAAAGGCTTTATCTGGCCGCGTTGGCGTCGGCGACGGTCAGCGCCGCCATGTTGACGATCCGCCGCACCGTGGTGCTCGCCGTCAGGATATGCACCGGCTTGGCCGCCCCCAGCAGCACCGGGCCGATGGCGATGTTGCCGCCGGCGGCGGTCTTGAGCAGGTTGTAGGAAATGTTGGCGGCGTCGATGTTGGGCAGCACCAGCAGGTTGGCGTCGCCCGCCAGGGTGCTGTGCGGCATCAGTTGCATCCGGGCTTGAGTGTCCAGCGCCACGTCGCCGTGCATTTCGCCGTCCACCTCCAGCCAGGGCGCCTGGTCCTGCAGCAGGCCCAGCACCGTGCGCATCTTCACCGCGCTCGGGTGGTTGCTGCTGCCGAAGTTGGAATGGCTCAGCAGCGCCACCTTGGGCTTGATGCCGAAGCGCAGCATTTCCTCGGCCGCCATCTGGGTGATCTCGGCCAGCTGTTCGGCGGTCGGGTCGTAGTTGACGTGGGTGTCGACCAGGAACACCTGGCGGCCCGGCAGCATCAGGCCGTTCATGGCGGCGTAGGTGTTGACCCCCGCGCGCTTGCCGATCACCTGGTCGACGTAGCGCAGGTGGATGTCGGTGGTGCCCCAGGTGCCGCAGATCATGCCGTCGACGTAGTCCTTCTGCAGCAGCATGGAGCCGATCAGCGTCAGGCGCCGGCGCATCTCGATCTTGGCCATCTGCACGGTGACGCCCTTGCGCTCCGTCATGCGGTGGTAGGTCTGCCAGAAGTCGCGGTAGCGGTCGTCCTGTTCCACGTTGACGACGTCGTAGTCGCGGCCTTCCTGCAGGCGCAGGCCGAACTTCTCGACCCGCTGGG
The DNA here is from genome assembly GCA_022844525.1 of Ramlibacter sp. Lineage (GTDB taxonomy): Bacteria > Pseudomonadota > Gammaproteobacteria > Burkholderiales > Burkholderiaceae_C > Ramlibacter. Next base: position 19,418 of record JALHLO010000031.1, on the reverse strand, counting down.
CGATGATCTTCGGCCGGCCGATCAGCGTCGGCCGGGCCACGCCCTCGTCCACCACGATCTGGGCCGCGCGCAGCACGCGCTCTTCCTCGCCCTCGCACAAGGCGACCTTCTTCTTGGCCGCGTTCTTGGCCATGGTGAAGATCGGCTTCATGGTGGTGCCGGAGGCGTAGACGAAGTTCTGCAGCTGCTCGCGGTAGGCGTCCATGTCCTTGACCGGACGCAGCGCCACGCCGCTTTCCGCCGCCGCCTTGGCCACCGCCGGCGCGATCTTGATCATCAGCCGCGGGTCGAAGGGCTTCGGGATCAGGTACTCGGGGCCGAAGGACAGCTGCTGGCCGGCGTAGGCCGCGGCCACCACCTCGCTCTGCTCCGCCTGCGCCAGCTCCGCCAGCGCGTAGACCGCGGCGATCTCCATTTCCACCGTGATGGTGGTGGCGCCGGAATCCAGCGCACCGCGGAAGATGTAGGGGAACACCAGGACGTTGTTGACCTGGTTGGGGTAGTCGGTGCGGCCGGTGGCGATGATGCAGTCGGGGCGCGCCGCCTTGGCGTCTTCCGGGCTGATCTCGGGGTTGGGGTTGGCCAGCGCGAGGATCAGCGGGTGGGCCGCCATCTTCCTGACCATCTCCGGCTTGAGCACGCCGCCGGCCGACAGGCCGAGGAACACGTCCGCGTCCTCGATCACCTCGGTGAGCGTGCGGGCGGCGGTGTCCTGCGCGAACTGGATCTTGTCCTCGTCCATCAGCTCCTTGCGGCCGGTGTAGACCACGCCCGCCAGGTCGGTCACGAAGATGTTCTTCTTCGGCACGCCCAGCTTCACCAGCAGGCCCAGGCAGGCCAGCGCGGCGGCGCCGGCGCCCGAGGTGACCAGCTTGACGTCCTTGATGTCCTTGCCCACGACCTTCAGGCCGTTGAGGATGGCCGCCGCGACCGTGATGGCCGTGCCGTGCTGGTCGTCGTGGAAGACCGGGATCTTCATGCGTTCGCGCAGCTGGCGCTCGACGTAGAAGCAGTCCGGTGCCTTGATGTCTTCCAGGTTGATGCCGCCGAAGGTGGGCTCCAGCGCCGCGATGATGTCGACCAGCTTGTCCAGGTTGTCCTTCTCGGCGATCTCGATGTCGAACACGTCGATGCCGGCGAACTTCTTGAACAGCACGCCCTTGCCTTCCATCACCGGCTTGGCGGCCAGCGGGCCGATGTCGCCCAGGCCCAGCACGGCGGTGCCGTTGGTGATCACCGCCACCAGGTTGCCGCGCGCGGTGTAGCGGAAGGCGTTGGCCGGGTCCTTGACGATCTCCTCGCAGGGAGAGGCGACGCCGGGCGAGTACGCAAGCGACAGGTCGTGCTGGTTCACCAGCTGCTTGGTCGGCGCGATCGCGATCTTGCCGGGGGTCGGATGCTCGTGGTAGTCGAGGGCAGCCAGGCGCAGTTCGGCGCGCTTGTCGGACTTCGCCGGGGGGACGGTGGACATGGAATGCGGTCTCCTGGGCGCCTGGAATGGCCGGCGCCGGCTTGTTCTGGAAGGGCTTGCGATTGTAGACGCGCGCGCCGGGAAAACCCTAGTATGGGTTTATGCGTATCCGGCATGTTAAGGGCATCCTCCCGGAACGGGATGCTGCCTACAGTGCGGGCAAAAGGAGAACACCATGGCCGCCGTGACCGAGTCCCAGCGCGAGGAGCGCATCGCCGCGGTGCTGGCGCGGGCCGACGCCCGCCAGCCGCGCGCCGACGGGGTGCCGCTGGACACCTTCTCGCGCGAGTATTTCGCGCAGGTGGACGTGGAGGACCTGGACGAGCGCACGCCCGAGGACCTGCTGGGCGCCTTGCTGTCGCACTGGCAGTTCGCCTCGCAGCGGCAGCCGGGGGTGCCCAAGGTGCGCGTGTTCAGCCCCTCGCCCGGGGCGGACGGCTGGGGCTCGCGCCACACCATCGTGCAGGTCGTCAACGACGACATGCCCTTCCTCGTCGACTCGGTCTCGCTGGAGATCGCGCGCCAGGGGCTGGCGCTGCACCTGATCGTGCACCCGATCTTCGCCGTGCGGCGCGACCCGCAGGGCGTGCTGCAGTCGGTGGCGCCGCGCCATGCCGCGCCGGAGCTGCCGCGCGAGTCCTGGATGTACATCGAGGTCGACCGCGTGGTGGACGCGGAGCAGCGCGCCACGCTGGCGCGGGCCATCGAGCGCGTGCTGGCCGACGTGCGCGCCGCGGTCACCGACTGGAAGGCGATGCTCGCGCGCCTGCACGAAGTGCGCGACGAGCTCGCCACGCAGGCCAAGGGGGTGTCCCCGGCCGAGGCCGAGGAGGCGCGCGCCTTCCTCCAGTGGCTGGCCGACGAGCACTTCACCCTGCTGGGTTACCGCCAGCACGCGCTGGTGGAGGAAGGCGGCGAGCTGGCCCTCAAGCTGGTGGAAGGCACCGGCCTGGGGCTGCAGCGCGAGGGCCATGGCGAGCAGTCGGCCAGCTTCGCCGCGCTGCCGCCGGCCGCGCGCGCGCTGGCGCGCACGCCCTCGCCGCTGCTGGTGGTGACCAAGGCCAACACCCGGTCGACCGTGCACCGCGACGGCTACACCGACTACGTGGGCATCAAGCGCTTCGACGCCGAAGGCCGCGTGGTCGGCGAGCACCGCTTCATCGGCCTGTTCACGTCGACCGCCTATTCCGAGCGGCCCGCCGAAACGCCGCTGTTGCGGCGCAAGGTGGAGGCGGTCGCGCAGCGCGCCGGCTTCTCGCCCAACGGCCACCTGGCCAAGGCCCTGCAGCACACGCTGGAGACCTTCCCGCGCGACGACCTGTTCCAGATCCCGGACGAGGAGCTGTACGACACGGCCATGGGCATCCTGGCGCTGGGCGAGCGGCACCGCCTGCGCCTGTTCCTGTGGAAGGACCCCTTCGACCGTTTCGTGGCCTGCCTGGTGTTCGTGCCGCGCGAGAGCTTCTCCACCCAGCTGCGGCTGAAGTTCCAGAAGATCCTGCTGCAGGCCTTCAACGGCACGCACATCGACTTCGACGTGCTGCTTTCCGGCACGCAGCTGGCGCGCATCCATTTCACGGTGCGCGTCGCCCCCAACCCGATGCCGGCGGTGGACCGCAAGGACCTGGAGCGCAAGCTCGCCGCGGTCGCGCGCCGCTGGGAAGACGGGTTGCGCGAGGCGCTGGTGGAAGCGGAGGGCGAGGCCGCGGGGCTGGCGCTCGACCGCCGCTGGGGCACGGCGTTCCCCATGGCCTACCGCGAGCGGGTGCCGGTGCGCGCGGCGGTGCACGACATCCGCAAGCTGCAGGCGCTGTCGCGCGAGGAGCCGCTGGGCCTGGCGCTGTACTGGCCGCTGGGCGCGCCGGACGGCCGGCTGGGACTGAAGGTGTACCGCGTGGGCGCGCCGGTGGTGCTGTCGGACAGCCTGCCGATGCTGGAGCACATGGGCGTGCGCGTCCTCACCGAGGACAACCACCGCATCGACGACGGCAGCGGCGCGGCCATCTACCTGCACGACTTCGCGCTGGAGGCGCGGCCCAACGCGGAGATCGACCCGCAGGCGCTGGCGCGCCTGTTCGAGGATGCGTTCGCGCGCGTGTTCCGCGGCGAGGTGGAGAACGACGACTTCAACCGCCTCGTGCTGCTGGCCGGGCTGGCGGCCGAGGAAGTGGTGGTGCTGCGCGCCTATGCCAAGTACCTCAAGCAGATCGGCTTCGCGCAGTCGCAGGCGACCATCGCCGCCACGCTGGCGAACCATCCGCGCATCGCCCGCATGCTGGTGTCGCTGTTCCGGCTGCGCTTCGATCCCGCGGGCCAGGATGCGCAGGGTGCGGCCGCGCAGATGAACGCGCTGGAGCAGGCGCTGGACCGGGTGAGCAACCTGTCGGAAGACCGCGTGCTGCGCCAGCTGCTGGCGCTGGTGCAGGCCACGCTGCGCACCAACTACTGGCGCACCGGCGTCGGTGCCAGCGGCGCGCCCGGGCCACGCCGGCCCTTCCTGAGCTTCAAGCTCGACTCGCACAAGGTGCCGGGGCTGCCGGAGCCGCGGCCGCTGTACGAGATCTGGGTGTACTCGCCGCGCTTCGAGGGCATCCACCTGCGCGGCGGCAAAGTGGCGCGCGGCGGCCTGCGCTGGTCGGACCGGCCGGACGACTTCCGCACCGAGGTGCTGGGCCTGGTGAAGGCGCAGATGGTGAAGAACACGGTGATCGTGCCGGTGGGCTCCAAGGGCGGCTTCGTGCTGAAGAAGGCGCCGCCCGCGAGCGAGCGCGAGGCCGTCCTGAAGGAGGGCGTGGCCTGCTACCAGGACTACCTGCGCGGGCTGCTGGACCTCACCGACAACCTGGCCGGCGACCGGACCGTGCCGCCGCCGCAGGTGGTGCGCCTCGACGGCGACGATCCCTACCTGGTGGTGGCCGCGGACAAGGGCACCGCCAGCTTCTCGGACCACGCCAACGCGATCAGCGCCGAATACGGGCACTGGCTGGGCGATGCGTTTGCTTCCGGCGGCAGCCAGGGCTACGACCACAAGGCCATGGGCATCACGGCGCGCGGCGCCTGGGAGAGCGTCAAGCGCCATTTCCGCGGGCTGGGCATCGACACGCAGTCCACCGACTTCACGGTCGCCGGCATCGGCGACATGTCGGGCGACGTGTTCGGCAACGGCATGCTGCTGTCGCGGCACATCCGGCTGGTGGCGGCCTTCGACCATCGCCACGTGTTCATCGACCCCGACCCGGACGCGCAAGCCTCGTTCGCCGAGCGCGAGCGGCTGTTCAAGCTGCCCCGGTCCTCCTGGGCCGACTACGACCCGAAGTTCATTTCGCCGGGCGGCGGCGTCTGGGCGCGCTCGGAGAAGGCGGTCCCGCTGTCGCCGCAGGCGCGCGCGGTACTCGGCATCGAAGCCGAACAGCTCACGCCGGCCGAACTGGTCACCGCCATCCTGCAGGCGCCGGTGGACCTCCTCTACAACGGGGGCATCGGCACCTACGTGAAGGCCTCCACCGAAACCCATGCCGACGTGGGCGACCGCGCCAACGACGCCGTGCGCATCGACGGGCGGCAGCTGCGCTGCCAGGTGGTGGCCGAGGGCGGCAACCTGGGGTTCACGCAGCGCGGGCGCATCGAGGCGGCGCTCGCCGGCGTGAAGCTGAACACCGACGCGATCGACAACTCCGCCGGCGTGGACACCTCCGACCACGAGGTGAACATCAAGATCCTGCTGGGCCTGGCGCAGGCCGACGGCGAGCTCACCGAAAAGCAGCGCAACACGCTGCTGCCGCAGATGACGGAGCAGGTCGCCGCGCTGGTGCTGCGCGACAACTATTTCCAGACCCAGGCGCTGTCCATCGGCCAGCGCCTGGCGGCGGCGCAGCTGGAGGAGCAGGCGCGCTTCATCCGTTACCTGGAAAAGAAAGGCGAGCTGAATCGCGCCATCGAGTTCCTGCCATCGGAAGAAGCGATCGCCGAGCGCAAGGCCAGGGGGCTGGGCCTCACCAGTCCCGAACAGGCAGTGCTGCTCGCGTACAGCAAGATGTGGCTGAACGACCAGCTGATCGCCTCCGACCTGCCCGAAGACCCGTGGGTGGCGACGGCGCTGGAACGCTACTTCCCCACGCAGCTCAAGGAGAAGTTCGCGGCCTGGATCCCGCGGCATCCGCTGCGGCGCGAGATCATCGCCACGCACGTCCTGAACAGCATGGTCAACCGGGTCGGGCCGACCTTCGTGCACCGCCTGGGCGAGATCACCGGCGCCACGCCGCCGCAGGTGGTGCGCGCCTACCTGGCCAGCCGCGAGGTGTTCGGGCTGGTGCCGCTGTGGCAGCAGATCGAGGCGCTCGACAGCGTGGTGCCCGACGCCGTGCAGGCCGAGATGGTGATCGCGCTGCGCGGGCTGGTCACGCGCGCCACCACCTGGTTCCTGCGCTCGCGCCGCCTGTTCGAGCCGACGCAGCAGCAGGTCGCCCGCTTCGCGCCCGCCGTGCAGGCCCTGCGGGCGCACATGGAAGGCAGTGTGCCCGCTTCGCCGCGCGCCGCGGGCTGGGCCCAGGCCGGCGTGCCGGCGGCGCTCGCCGCGCAGGTGGACCGGGCCGACGTGCTGTTCAACGCGCTGGACATCGCGGAGATCGCCGAGGCCAGCAAGCAGCCGCTGGCGCAGACGGCCCAGGTGCATGCCGGCGTCGGCGAACGGCTGGCGCTGGAGCGCATGCGCCAGCAGATCGACCTGCTGCCCGCCGACAGCTACTGGCACAGCCTGGCCAAGCTGGCCCTCAACGACGACCTGGCCGACCTGCAGCGCTCGATCGCGCTGGAAGCGCTGGGTCACGGCGACGGCAGCGCCGGCGAGGTGCTGGATCGCTGGGAGCGCGGCAACCGCCAGGCGCTGGATCGCGCGCAGCGGCTGCTGGCCGAACTGCAGGACAGCCCGGGCAGCGACCTGGCGATGCTGTCGGTGGCGCTGCGGGAGCTGCGCAACCTCGTGTGAGGCGCGCGGCGCGCGGCCCTATTCGAAGTCGGCCGAGGCGTGCGGCGTGGTGTCGACGCGGCAGTTGGCCGGCAGGGACTTGCGCACCGACTCGGCGTCGGAGCCGCACAGCCATTGCTGCACGGCGGTGCCGACATCGGCGGCCGTCAGCGCCACCCCGTCGCTGCGCGCAGGCACCAGGTGCATGTGCAGGCCGTTGACCGCCGGATCGAGGTGCTCGATGGTCACGCGGATGGCGCCATGCAGCGAGGTCTTCATGGACGTCGCGTAGCGGCTGCCGGGCGTGGCCTCGCAGCCCCAGGCGGCCGGCGAGGTGGGCGGCGACGGCATCGACAGGAAGGACTCGGTGACGCGGGTCTTGCAGTTGGTGATCGCCATCACCACCTCGGACATCTTGGCGCGCCGCACGTAGTCGCGGTACTGCCCGAGCCCGATGCTGGCCAGGATGCCGACGATCGCCACCGTGATCATCAGCTCGATGAGGGTGAAGCCGGCTTGCCGCCGGCATGATGCCAAAGCCATGAGCGCCTCCCGAAGCGACGTGGCACCCCGCAGCGTTCACGACTCTGCACCTCGGCCACTTGCCACCAATATCGCGGAAGCGTTTCTTTTTGTGTCGTCGGCGTATCCAGATGCACAAGGCTGAGGCAGCGCGTGCTCGGCTATGAGGCGAGGGCCAGGCGGCCTTGGCGTCGGCGCAGCGACACCCGCTCCCAGGCCTTCTCGTGGAAGAAGAAGGCCACGGCCTGCACCGTCGGCTCGACCAGGCTCAGCGTCAGCGCCATCCAGACGTTGCCGGTGATGGCGTACCCGACCACGGCCGCCACCGTGATGTGCATGACGTAGTAGCTGGCGGTCTTCTGCAGGGTGACGAGGTTGGCGCGGGCGAACTTGGCCATGACTGTGATCTCCTTGCAGTCATGGTAGGGACGCGCGGCCGCGCCGGCCAATTGAACGTCCCTAGGCCGGCGATAGGGCGGCGCGTCCCGGTCGCGGTCGGGCCGCGGGCCGCTCAGTGGAAGTCGCCGGAGGAAAAGGTCGTGGTGTCGGAGCGGCAGTTGGCGGGCAGCGCGTTGCGCACCGGCAGCCAGTCCGAGCCGCAGATCCAGCCCTGCACGCCCTTTCCGAGGTCGGCGGGCGTGTACATGGGCGTGCTGCCGCCGCTGCGGGCCGGGACCAGGTGGACGTGGCGGCCGTTCATCAGCGGGTCGACGTTCTCGACGGTCACCCGGATCACGCCGTTGGAGGACGTCTCCACCCGGCCCGCATACTTGGTATTCCGCCCCGGCCCTTCGCAGCCCCAGGTGCCGGGATCGGGCGTGCTGTCGCGGATCAGGTAGTTCTCGGCCACGGTGTTCTTGCACTGTCCCGTGGCGGTGACCACCTCGGACACGCGGGCGCGCCGCGTGTAGTCGCGCATCTGGGTGAGCGCGATCGACGCCAGCACGGCGACGATGCAGGTCGTGATGATCAGCTCCACCACGGTGAAACCGGCTTGATGATGAGGACGGCTTGGCACGGGCACTCCCTCCGATCCAGTCACTCAGCAATCGACGTGCCACCCCTTGATCCAAAGGAATTCACGTCTTTCGGGGCAGGGGCTGACACTTTCTGTCACGCCCCCGCCAAAGTTTGGCCCGGCGGCCCTCAGCCACGCATCAGGGCTTCGAGCTCGTCGGCCTGCACCGGCACGCCCCGGGTGATCAGGTCGCAGCCCTGCGGCGTGACGATCGCGTCGTCCTCGATGCGGATGCCGATGTTGTGGAAGGGCTCCGGCACGCCTTCGCCGGGCCGCACGTAGATGCCCGGCTCGATGGTCAGCACCATGCCCGGCTGCAGGACCCGGCTCGGCCGGTTCTTGATGATTTCGCCCGACAGCGGGTCCTTGCGCTCGCTCACCTGGCCCACTTCGCCCGGCTCGACGTAGCTGCCGCAGTCGTGCACGTCCATGCCCAGCCAGTGGCCGGTGCGGTGCATGTAGAAGGGGAAGTAGGCGCGCTTTTCGATCACGTCGTCGAGCGATCCCACCTTGTCCTTGTCCAGCAGCCCGACGTCGAGCATGCCCTGCGCCAGCACCTTCACCGCCGCCTCATGCGGGTCGGTGAAGCGCGCGCCCGGCTTCGTCGCCGCCACCGCCGCTTCCTGCGCGGCCAGCACGATGTCGTACAGGGTGCGCTGCGGCCCGCTGAACTTGCCGTCGGCGGGGAAGGTGCGGGTGATGTCGCTCGCATAGCCGTCGAGCTCGCAGCCGGCGTCGATCAGCACCAGTTCGCCGGCGCGCACCGGCGCCACGTCCGCGCGGTAGTGCAGCACGCAGGCATTGGCGCCGGCGGCGACGATGGAGCTGTACGCCGGGTATTGCGAGCCGCCCATGCGGAACTCGTGCATCAGCTCGGCGTCCAGGTGGAACTCGCGCACGTCCTTGCCCTCGCGCAGCATGCGCGCGCAGGCCTGCATGGTGCGCACGTGCGCGCGGGCGCTGATGGCGGCGGCGCGCCGCATGGTGTCCTGCTCGTGCGCGTCCTTGAACAGCCGCATCTCGTCCAGCACCGCGCACAGGTCGCGCTGCTGTTCGGGGCACAGCGCCCCGAAGCGCACCCGAGCCCGCACCTGGTTGAGCCAGCCGGCCACGCGCTGCTCCAGGCCTTCGTGGATGGCGAACGGGAACCACACCGTGTCGCGGTTCTCCAGCAGCTTGGGCATCTGCTGGTCGAGCTCGCCGATCGGGAAGGCGGCGTTCACCGCCAGCGCCCCGACCGCCGCCTCGGGCCCGAGCCGGTAGCCGTCCCAGATCTCGCGCTCGAGGTCCTTGGGCTGGCAGAACAGGGTGCTGGTGCCGTCGCCGGTGACGACCAGCCAGGCATTCGGCTCGGTGAAGCCGGTCAGGTAATAGAAATAGCTGTCGTGGCGGTACAGGAAATCGGAGTCGCGGTTGCGCTGGCGCTCGGGCGCGGTGGGGATCAATGCGATGCCGTTGGCGCCGAGCTGCGCGGCCACGCGGGCGCGGCGCTGGGCGTAGACCGAGGTGGGCACGGTGGTGTTCATGCCCCCATTCTCCGCGTTTACGGCGAAGCGTTCAGCGCGGCCAGCCGCTCGGGCGTGCCCACGTCGGTCCAGGGTCCGTGGTACAGCTCGCCGGTGACTTCGCCCCGGTCCATGGCCGCGCGCAGCAGGGGCGCGAGCTTGACGATCTGGCCCTCCGGGTTGCCCGCCGGCACGCCGGCGAACAGGCCCTTGCGCAGGAGGGCCACCGTCGAATAGGTGTGGCGCTCGTCCGCCTGGTTCAGCGCACGGCCATCGGCGGCCAGGCCGAAGTCGCCCCTGGCGTTGTGCTCCGGGTTGGGCACCAGGAACAGGTGCGCCAGCTTGCCGCCGGCCGCGAACCGGTCGTAGGCCGCGCGGGTGAACAGGAAGCGCGGCAGGTAGACGTCGCCGGCGACGACCCAGAACACGTCCGCCAGCAGCGGCAGCGCGCGAGCGATGCCGCCGGCCGTCTCCAGCGCGCCGCCGAAGTCCTTGCCCTCGTGCGAGTACCGGATGCGGCAGCCGCTGGCGGATTCGTGGCCGAAGTGGTCCTCGATCTGCTCGCCCAGCCAGGCCGTGTTGACCACCACGTCGCGAAAGCCCCCATGCGCCAGCGCGTCCAGGTGGTATTCGATCAGGGGCTTGCCCTTGACCTTCAGCAGCGGCTTGGGACAGGTGTCGGTCAGCGGCCGCATGCGTTCGCCGCGGCCCGCGGCAAGAATCATGGCCTGCGCGATGCTCATTCTTCTTCCCCGCGGTCCAGCGACCGCTGCTCCGTCCATTCCGGCTGGAAGCGGTTGACCAGCGCGAACATCAGGCCGCGCGCCTTGGCCGACTGGTCGGTCGCCGCGTCGCCCATGTAGACGTCCACCGCCACCGCCTTCTCGCCCGGCCAGGTGTGCAGGCACACGTGCGCGCCGGGCATCAGCACCGCGCCGGTGACGCCGCCGCCGGCCACCGGGTGGAAGGACAGCTCGATGCTCTCCAGCCCCACGGCCTGCGCCGCCGCCGCGCACCAGCTCCCCAGCTGCTGCGCGTCGCCCAGCCAGGCGGCCTCGCAACGGCAGCGGTACAGGTCGGCGGTGAGGTGCAGGCCTTTCATGACCCGAATGTATGCGAGCCGGGCTTGCCTGCGGGGCGGTCCGGGGGGCCGGGCGCCGTCCCTTAAAATGCCGGGTTTCCCCTGATCCCTCCCTCTTTCCCTCCCCGGAGCTGCCCCTGATGGCCAACGATTCCCTGATGGCGAACGCGATCCGCGCGCTCGCCATGGACGCCGTGCAACAAGCGAACTCGGGCCACCCGGGCGCGCCCATGGGCATGGCGGACATTGCCGTGGCCCTCTGGCACCGCCACCTGCGGCACAACCCGAAGAACCCGCACTGGGCCGACCGCGACCGCTTCGTGCTGTCCAACGGCCACGCCTCCATGCTGGTCTACGCGCTGCTGCACCTGACCGGCTACGACCTGCCGGCCGGCGAGCTCAAGGGCTTTCGCCAGCTGCACAGCAAGACCCCGGGCCATCCGGAAGTCGACGTCACCCCGGGCGTGGAGACCACCACCGGCCCGCTGGGCCAGGGCATCACCAATGCCGTCGGCATGGCGCTGGCCGAAAAGCTGCTGGCTGCGGAGTTCAACCGCCCCGGCCACGAGGTGGTCAACCACCACACCTACGTCTTCCTGGGCGACGGCTGCCTGATGGAGGGCATCAGCCACGAGGCCTGCGCGCTGGCGGGCGCCTGGAAGCTGAACAAGCTGGTCGCGGTCTACGACGACAACGGCATCTCCATCGACGGCCAGGTCACGCCCTGGTTCATCGACGACACGCCGGCGCGCTTTCGCGCCTACGGCTGGAACGTGATCGGCCCGGTCGACGGCCATGACATCGAAGCGGTGGACCGCGCCATCGCGGATGCGCGCCGCAGCAGCGAGAAGCCGACGCTGGTCGTCGCGAAGACGCACATCGGCAAGGGCTCGCCCAACCGCGCCAACACCGCCAAGGCGCACGGCGAACCGCTGGGCGCCGACGAGATCGCGCTCACCCGCACGGCGCTGGGCTGGCCGCACCAGCCCTTCGAGCTGCCCAAGGGCGTGTACGAGGAGTGGGACGCGCGCGCCAAGGGCGACGCACTGGAATCCGACTGGGACAAGCGCTTTGCCGCCTACCGCGTCGAGCACCCGGAACTGGCAGCCGAATTCACCCGCCGCATGAAGGGCGAGCTGCCCGCGAACTTCGCCGAGATCGCCGCCGACGCCATCGCGGCGGCCAACAGCAAGGCCGAGACCGTCGCGTCGCGCAAGGCCTCGCAGCTGGCGCTGGAAGCCTTCACCGCGGCGCTGCCGGAGCTGCTGGGCGGCTCGGCCGACCTCACCGGCTCCAACCTCACCAACACCAAGAGCACGCCGCCGCTGCGCTTCGACCAGTCCGGCGAGGTGGTGCGCACCGAGGGCAGGATCGGCCGCCACATCAACTACGGCGTGCGCGAATTCGGCATGGCCGCGGTCATGAACGGCGTGGCGCTGCACGGCGGCTTCATCCCCTACGGCGGCACCTTCCTGACCTTCAGCGACTACAGCCGCAACGCCATCCGCATGGCGGCGCTGATGAAGCGGCGCGTGATCCACGTGTTCACGCACGACTCCATCGGCCTGGGCGAGGACGGCCCGACGCACCAGTCGATCGAACACGCGGCCAGCCTGCGCGTGATTCCGCTGCTGGACGTCTGGCGTCCCGCCGACACCGCCGAGACGGCGGTCGCCTGGACCGTGGCCCTGCAGAACGCCAACCGCCCGACCGCGCTGCTCCTGTCGCGCCAGAACCTGCCCTACGCTGCGAAGAAGGGCCTGGACGAGATCGCCCGCGGCGCCTACGTGCTGGCCGACGCGGACGAGCCGGACGCCGTGATCATCGCCACCGGCTCGGAAGTGCAGCTGGCCCTGAAGGCGCGCGAGCAGCTGGCCGCCGAGGGCGTGGCCGTGCGCGTGGTGTCCATGCCCAGCACGACCACCTTCGACCGGCAGGACCGCGGCTACAAGGAAAGCGTGCTGCCGGCCGACGTGCCGCGCATCGCGGTCGAGGCCGGCGTGACCGATTTCTGGTGGAAGTACGGCTGCGCTGCCGTCGTGGGTATCGACACCTTCGGGGAGTCGGCGCCTGCTAATGTCCTGTTCAAGCACTTCGGCTTCACGCCGGAGAACGTGGCCGACACCGTGCGCGCGGTGCTGCAGCGGGCCTAACGGTTTTTATCCAGGAGTGAATCGAATGGCTATCAAGGTTGGCATCAATGGCTTCGGCCGCATCGGCCGCAACGTGCTGCGCTCGGCGGTTGCGAACTTCCCCGACATCGAGATCGTCGGCATCAACGACCTGCTGGAGCCGGACTACCTGGCCTACATGCTGCAGTACGACTCGGTGCACGGCCGCTTCAAGGGCACCATCGCCGTCGAGGGCAGCACGCTGATCGTCAATGGCAAGAAGATCCGCCTGACGCAGGAGAAGGATCCCGCCAACCTGAAGTGGGGCGAGATCGGCGCCGAGGTGGTGATCGAGTCCACCGGCATCTTCCTGGCCAAGGACGGCGCCCACAAGCACATCCAGGCCGGCGCCAAGAAGGTGATCCTGTCGGCGCCGTCCAAGGACGACACGCCCATGTTCGTGTTCGGCGTGAACCACCAGAAGTACCAGGGCGAGGACATCATCTCCAACGCCTCGTGCACCACCAACTGCCTGGCGCCCATCGCCAAGGTGATGAACGACAAGTGGGGCATCAAGCGCGGCCTGATGACCACCGTGCACGCCGCCACCGCGACGCAGAAGACCGTGGACGGCCCGTCCAACAAGGACTGGCGCGGCGGCCGCGGCATCCTGGAGAACATCATCCCCTCGTCCACCGGCGCGGCCAAGGCGGTGGGCGTGGTGATCCCGGAGCTGAACAAGAAGCTCACCGGCATGTCCTTCCGCGTGCCGACCTCCGACGTGTCGGTGGTGGACCTGACGGTGGAACTGGAGAAGCCGGCGACCTACGCCGAGATCTGCGCGGAGATGAAGGCGCAGAGCGAGGGTGCGCTCAAGGGCATCCTGGGCTACACGGAAGACAAGGTGGTGGCGACCGACTTCGTGGGCGACGCGCGCACCTCGATCTTCGACGCCGACGCGGGCATCGCGCTGGACTCCACCTTCGTCAAGCTGGTGAGCTGGTACGACAACGAGTGGGGCTACTCGAACAAGTGCCTGGAAATGGTGCGGGTGGTGGCGGGCAAGTAAGCCGCCCCGCTGCACGGAAAAGCGCCCCGCGGGGCGCTTTTTTCATGCCGGCGTCAGCTCGTGGAAGCGCCCGGTCACTCCACGACGACCGTCCCCATCATCCCGCCCGCCGCATGGTCGAGGATGTGGCAGTGGAACATCCACTCGCCGACGTTGTCGGCGACGAAGGCGATGTCCATCTCCTGGCGCGGCGCCATCATCACCGTGTCGCGCCACACGCGCTCGCCCACCGGCCGGCCGTCGAGGCCCACCACCTGGAAGAAGTGGCCGTGCAGGTGCATCGGGTGCTCGAACTCCGTGCGATTGAGCATCTTCACCACCACATGCTCGCCGCGCCGCAGGTGGAACAGCGGCTCGTGCATCATCGCGTGCTCGTGCTGCGCCGTGTAGTTCATGGTCCACGACAGCCCGTGCCGCTCCATGATGCTCTTGACGTCCTGCGGGCGGCCGTCGACCTGGCCGATGGCGGGCATGCCCAGCACGCCGCCTTCGAACACCAGGAAGTGGCGGGTGGCGCGCTGCAGGTCGGGCTGCAGGATGCGGTTGGCCGCGATGGCGGGGGGCGTGCCGAGGACCCTGGCGCGCACCGGGCTGCCCGCACAGGCGAGGGTGGCGATGCGGGTGCCCTGGTCGCGCCGGTCCCAGATCGCGAACTCGCCGCTGCCGGCGCCGGCGTCCAGCACCAGGTCGGCGCGCTGGCCTCCGCCGAGCACCAGCGGCGCGCGCAAGGGCCGCGGCTTCACGCCCTGGCCGTCCAGCGACACCACCCACGGCCTGTGGCCGGTGAAGTCCAGCGCCAGGATGCGCGCCGACGACGCATTGACCAGGCGCAGGCGCACGCGCTCGTTGGGACGCAATTGCAGCCGCTGCTGCGCGCCGGCGGCCTTGCCGTTGATGGCGATGGTGTTGCCCATGCGGCCGCCGCTGCCGAAGTCGACCACCTTGCCGAAGTCCTCGACCGGCTGGTTGTCGCTCCCCAGCTTGAAATCGCTCAGCACCCAGACCAGCTCGCGGTCCACCGGCAGCGGCCGGTCCTCGTCGACGATCAGCGCCCCGTACAGCCCGCGCGGCACCTGCTCGAAGCTGGACTGGTGCGGGTGGTACCAGTAGGTGCCGGTGTCGTGCGTGCGGAAGCGGTAGGTGAACTCCGCGTCCGGCGCGAGCGCCTCCTGCGTCACGTTCGGCACGCCGTCCATCTCGTTGGGCACGCGCACGCCGTGCCAGTGCACGGTGGTGGGCTGCGGCAGCCGGTTCTTCAGCCGGACGATGGCTTCCTCGCCGCGCTGGAAGCGCAGCAGCGGGCCGGGAACGGACTGGTTGAATCCCCAGACCGCGGTGTCCGCGCCGCGGTCGCGCACCTGCTGCCGGAACACGCCGGCGACCAGCTCCGAGGGCACCGGGGCGGCGAAGGGGGTGGCGGGCAGCAGGGCCGAGCCGGCGGCGGCACCGGCGGACTGCAGGAAGCGGCGGCGGTTCAAGCTCACGGGAGTGTCTCCTTCGCGGGCGCGCGGGTGGCCCGTCTCGTGAGTCCAGTCTAGGGAAACGCGGGCCACCCCCACTTGCGCTGGCTCAAGTGGGGGCGAGTGCGGCCCCGGGATCACATGTCCGCGCGGATCCCCCGCATCATGATGATGCCGCCGAAGGTCTTGGTGTCGCTGCGCATGCGCACGGCCAGGCCTTCGGCCGTGGACGGCGTCGGCTGCCAGCCGACGGTGATCAGGCGCTGGCGGGTGTCCTCGGCCTTCACCACCTCGATCAGCGCCGCGCCCATCTTCTCGCGCACGGCGGGAGGCAGCGACGCGGGCCCGGCGAGCGCGGTCCACAGTTCGACGTCGGCGCCCAGCACGCCCACTTCGCGCAGCGTCGGCAGGTCGGAGGCCAGCGCGGTGCGCCGCTCGGACGTGACCCCGATCGCCTTGAGCTTGCCGGCCTTCACCTGCTGCAGCGCCAGGCCCGGCGGCAGCAGCGCGGCGTGCAGCTGCCCGCCCAGCATGGCGTTGATGATCTGCGGATTGCCCTGGTAAGGCACGTGCATCGCATCGATGCCGCCGCGGCTCTTGACCAGCTCCATGCCCAGGTGGCCGGGGGTGCCGTTGCCGGGCGAGCCGTAGCTGCCCTTGGCCCCCATGTTGCGCAGCCAGGTCAGCCACTCCTGCGGCGTGTTGCCGGGCGCGTTGGCGCTGACCACCAGCACCATCGGCGTGGTGCCGATCAGGGCCACCGGCGCCAGGTCGCGCGCCGGGTCGTAGGCCACCGCGGGATTGAGCAGCTTGGCGATGGTCAGCTGGCTGTTGTTCATCACGCCGAAGGTGTGCAGGTCGGTCGCCTTGGCCACCTGGTCGGCGGCGATGGTGCCGGAGGCGCCGGACTTGTTCTCCACCACCACCGGCTGGCCGAGCGCCTTGCTCAGGGGCTCGGCGATCGCGCGCGCCGACAGGTCCTGTACCGAACCCGGCGGGAAGCCGATCAGCAGGCGCACCGGCTTGGTCGGCCAGGCGACCGGGACCTTGGCCGGCGCCGCGGGCGCCGCCTTGACCGCAGCGGCGGTCGTGGCGGTGGGCGCCGGCTTGCGCGCGGGCGCGGCGGACGTCGCCGGTGCCTGCGCCCAGGCGGTGGTGCAGAACGCCGCCAGCAGCAGCGCCTGCAGCGCGCGTGCCGGGACAAGGACTCGAATCATGAACATTCCCCTCTGGGTGACAGCAAAGGCACCTGTTCTACTGCCGCGCAGGGCGCGCGACCAATAGGCGATATGCCTACCGTCGCGCCGGGGTCACGCCCCGGAGGGCGCGGGCTTCTCCTCGCGGCCGTCGGGATAGCGGGCGAAGCGCACCGGCTCGGCGCCGTGCACCGGCGCGGAGTCAGCAAAGCGCCAGCCGCCGAACTGCGTGCGGCGGTAGTCCTGCATGGCCTGCGCGATCTCCTGCTGCGTGTTCATCACGAAGGGGCCGTACTGCGCCACCGGCTCGCCGATGGGGCGGCCCTGCAGCAGGAGGAATTCACACACGCCGTCGCCGGCGGCGATCGCCACTTCCACCCCGGCGTCGAGCGTGATGGCCACCGGCGCCTGCACCTGCCGGTCCCCGACCAGTGCGGCCTCGCCCTTGAAGAAATACAGCGTGCGCTGCGTGCCCGCCAGCACCGCCGGCGGCAGCTGGAAGCCGGCGCCCGGCTCCATGCGCAGCGTCCAGATCGCGACGTCGGCTTCCAGCTGCGCCGCCCAGGAGTCGGGCGGCGGTGCCGGCGCAGCGACGTCGCCGAAGCGGCCGGCGATCACGGCCACCTCGGTCTTGCGGCCTTCGGCGTCCTGCAGCACGCGGCGCGGCACCTGCTCGTTCCACAGCATCGTGAAGTGCGGCTCGGCCATCTTGCTGCGCCTGGGCAGGTTCAGCCAGATCTGGAACAGCTCCAGCGGGTTGTCCTCGTCGGTCCTGAGCAGCGGGAACATCTCGGAGTGCACGATGCCGCGGCCGGCGGTCACCCATTGCACGTCGCCGCCGCCGAAGCGCGCGGTGGCGCCCAGCGAGTCGCTGTGGTCGATCAGGCCGCGGCGCACGATGGTCACGGTCTCGAAGCCGCGGTGCGGGTGCGCCGGAAAGCCCGGCACGCTGTCGCCGTGGTACATGCTCCAGCCGTCCTTGCGGCTGAAGTCCTGCCCGATGTCGCGCCCGGCCAGCGGCACCGCGGGCCCCATCTTCCCGTTGCCGCGCGGATAGGCGTCGTCGTGGTAGGCGCAGAACAGGAAGGGATCGGCGGTTTCCCAGGGGAAGCCCAGGGGCCGGACGGCGAGCACGGGGGAGGAGGACATGGGCGGCCTTTCAAAGATCGAACATGCGGGCGGGAGGCGCGGCTTTCAACCTTCCCATCATGTCAGGCCACGGCGTGGCCCCGGTCAGTGGTGGTGGCCGTGTTCGCCGTGCACGTGCCCGTGCGCGATCTCCTCGCCGCTGGCCATCCGCACCCCCGTCACCTTGATGTGGAACTTCAGCGCCTTGCCCGCCAGCGGGTGGTTGCCGTCGAGGTGGACCTCCGGGCCCTTGATCTTCATGACGTGGAACACGTGCGGCGTGCCGTCGTCGCTGCGGCCCTCGAGTTGGCCGCCGACCTTCACGCCGGGCGGGAACTCGCTCTTGGGGATCACGCGCACCAGCGATTCGTCGCGCACGCCGAAGGCGTCCTCGGGCTGCAGGTCGAGCGTGCAGTCGAAGCCGGCTTCCTTGCCTTCCAGCGCTTCCTCGATCTTCGGCAGCGTGTTGTTGTACCCGCCGTGCAGGTAGACCATGGGCTCCTTGCTCTCCTCGATCAGCTTGCCGCTGGCTTCGGAGACCTTGTACTTGAGCGTGACGACGGTGTCTTTGGCGATTTTCATGGGGTCGATTGTGACGGCTCGCTCCCGGCGGCGGCGCGCGCGCCCGGGCCCGGCAGCAAGCGGAACAGGGCGATTCCCAGCGCGAGGAAGCCGGCGATGGCGCCGAACACGGCCGTGTAGGTCTCGATCCCCAGGACGCCGGCGACCGACGCGGCCAGGCCCGTGAGCCACTGCATCAGCGCCACCCCCAGGAACATCGCCATGGTGAACACGGCCATGGCGCGGCCGGTCATGTGCGGCGGGTAGGCCGCGCGCACGTCGGCGTACTGCATCACCATGTAGCCGGACACCAGGCCGATCGCCAGCGACAGCACGACCTCGGCCGCCGCCGGGAGCGGCGCCGCCATCAGCGCGAAGACCAGCGCGCAGGCGATCGTGTAGCCCGTGATCCAGCGGCGCCGGGTGGCGTCGCCGGGGTCGAGCCGGCCGAACAGCGGCGGGCCCACCATGCCCAGCACCGACACGGCGAGCAGCACGTTGCCGGTCTGCACCAGCGTGTAGCCGTAGCGGTCGATCAGCAGCGGGCCCAGCCACAGGCCGCGCAGCGACAGGAAGGACGCATACGTGAACAGCGCCAGGCCGACGATGCCCGGCGTCTGCGGCAGGCGGAACAGCTCGCCGTAGCCGCGCAGCGCGGCCATCATCCTGGGCCGCGGCCCGGCCGCGGCCGGCGCTTCCTCGCGCACCAGCAGCAGGATCGCCAGCCAGGCGAGGGCGGCGCACGCCGCCAGGGCGGCGAAGCCGGCCCGCCAGCCCCAGGCCGTGATCACCCACGCCAGCGGCGTGCCGGTCAGCAGCAGCCCCACCGAGCCGATGCCCAGCGCGGCGCCGTTGACCGACGCGTAGCGGCCGGCCGGGAAGCGGCGGGCGATGAACACGGTGCAGGCCAGGAAGGCCGGCGCGCAGCCGATGCCCGTGAGCACCTGCCCGGCGATCAGGCCGGCGTAGCTGGTGGCGCTGGCGGTGACCAGCCCGCCCACGATGGTGAGCGGGAACACCGCCAGCACCGTGCGCCGCGAACCGTACACGTCGATGCCCATGCCCATGAACAGCTGCAGCGCGCCGAAGGCGAAATGGAAGGCGCCGGCGAACAGGCCCAGCTGCTGCGGCGTCAGCGCGAAGGCCTGCTGCAGCGGCGGCGCCATCACGCCGGCGGCGGTGCGGAAGGCCTGGCTCAGGGCGAAGCCCGAGATCAGCACCAGCAGCATGAGCCAGGCTGCGCGGAGGGAGGGGGATTGGGAGGCGGGCACGGAGCCCTGCACTTTAGCGTGCCGGTGTCGCGGTTCGGGCTGCGCCGCTCACCACGACCTAC
>JALHLO010000030.1 GCA_022844525.1 Ramlibacter sp. | reverse complement strand
GCGCCGCCGCACCCCTGGCCAAGCTGCTGCTGGCGCAGGTGAGCCCGTGGCTGCTGGCCGCGCTGCTCTATCTGGGCTCCGGCCTCGGCCTGGCGCTGCTGCGCCGCCTGCGCCGCGAACCCGCCGTGCGGCTGCCCGCGGGCCAGGGACGATGGCTGGCGGGGGCCGTGCTGGCCGGCGGCGTGGTCGGCCCGGTGCTGCTGATGGCCGGGCTCGCGGGCATGCCGGCATCGCAGGCCTCGCTGCTGCTCAATGGCGAAGCGGTGCTGACCGCGCTGCTGGCCTGGGTCGTGTTCCGCGAGAACGTGGACCGCCGCGTGGCGCTGGGCATGCTCGCGATCGTGGCCGGCGGCGTGGTGCTCGCGTGGCCGCAGGAGGATGCGGCGAGCGCGGCGAGCGGCCGTTCCGCGCTGCTCGTGCTGGGCGCCTGCCTGGCGTGGGCGATCGACAACAACCTGACGCGCAAGGTCTCGCTGGCCGATGCGTCCTGGATCGCGATGGTCAAGGGGCTCGCCGCCGGGGGCACCAACCTCGTGCTGGCCTTGGCGCTCGGCGCGTCCTGGCCTGCGCTGCCGCTGGTGGGCGCGGCGGCGCTGCTGGGGCTCTTCAGCTACGGCGTGAGCCTGGTGCTGTTCGTGCTGGGACTGCGCGCGCTCGGGACCGCGCGCACCGGTGCGTATTTTTCGGTGGCGCCCTTCTTCGGGGCGGCGCTCGCGGTGCTGGCCCTGGGTGAGCCGGTGAGCTGGCAGCTGGCGGTCGCCGCCTTGCTGATGGGGCTGGGCGTGTGGCTGCATCTCACGGAGCGGCACGAGCACCGCCATCGCCACGAGCCCATGGACCATGCCCACGAGCACGTGCACGGCGTCGGCGACGAACACCACGAGCACGAGCACCTGCCGCCGGTCGCGCCGGGCACGCGCCACACGCATGCCCATCACCACGAGCCCATGGTCCACACGCATCCGCACTACCCGGATGCGCACCACCGGCACGGGCACTAGCGCACGGGCACTAGCGCACGGGCGGAGGCAGCGGGATGCCGCGCCGGGCCAGCACTTCGCGCAGGCGGTCCGGATAGTCGGTGATCAGGCCGTCGACGCCCCAGCCGACGATGCGCTCCATGTCGGCCGGCTCGTTGACCGTCCACGGAATCACCTGCAGGCCGAGCGACTGCGCCTCGCGCACGAGCGGCTCGCTCAGCGCTCCTGCGTTGGGTGCCCACACCTTGCCGCCGGCGGCCTTCACCAGCCGCGGCACGCTGCCATGGTCCGCCAGGCGCAGGCCGGCGGTCCAGGTGCCGTCGCGCGTGTTGTCGTTGTTGGCCGTCTGCACCGTGAGGTGGACGGTCGGGATGGCCGGCTCGCGCTGCTGCACCCGCCGCAGCGAGCGCCAGTCGAAGCTCTGGATGGCCACGCGCTCGCGCATGCCGGCGTCGCCGATCGCCTGCAGCAGCGCGTCGGTCATGGCCTCGACCGACACCGTGTCCTGCGGCTGCTGCGGCGAGATCTTGGTCTCGACGTTGAAGCGCACGTGGCCGGCGCGGCGCTCGCGCACCAGGGCGAACACCTGCGCCAGGCTGGGGATGCGCGCGCCGTCCGCCGGCTGCTGCAATGCGAAGGTTCCCGCATAGGCGGACCCCGGCGCGATCCGGCCGACGTCGTAAGACTGCAACTGCGCGAAGCTGAGGTCCTTGATCAGCGGCCCCCGCGCGGGCAGCCACTGGCCCGAGGCGTCGCGCGTGATCATCGGCGACAGGGCCGGATCGTGCGACACCACCACCACGCCGTCGGCCGTGACGCCGATGTCGAGCTCCAGCGTGGACACCCCGATGGCCAGGGCCCGCTCGAAGGCGGGCAGGGTGTTTTCCGGCGCGAGGCCGCGCGCGCCGCGGTGGCCCTGCAGGTCGAACGCGGCCGCGGCCAGCGGCAGCAGCGCCGCGGCGGCGAGGGCGAGCGCGCGGCGCAGGAGGCCGGGCATCGCGTTCAATCCAGCCGCGCGCCGGACTTCTTCACCGCGTCCGCCCACCGCGGCATCTCCGCGGCGAGGTACTTCGCGAAGTCCTCGGAGCCGAGGAAGGCCGGGTCGGCGCCCTGCGCGATCATGCGGTTGCGGATCTCCGGGCTGGTGAGGACCTGGCGGAACGCGTCGCTCAGTTTGGCGGTGACCTCGCGCGGCAGGTTGGCCGGCGCCAGGAAGCCGTAGAAGCCGACCACCTCGAAGTCCCGGATGCCGCTTTCCATCACCGTGGGGATGTCGGGCAGGGCGGGATTGCGCTCGCGGCTGGTGACGGCGATCGCCCTGACCTTGCCCTGCTTGTGGTACGCGGCGGCCTGCGGAATCGATTCCGCCATGAACTGCACCTGGCCGCCCATCAGGTCGGTGAAGGCGGGCGCGCTGCCGCGGTAGGGGATGTGCACCATGTACAGTCCGGTGGCGTTCTTGAACATCTCCGGCACCAGGTGGCTGATGCCGCCGTTGCCCGCGGACCCGTAGTTCACCTGGCCCGGCCTGGCCTTCGCGTAGGCCACGAAGTCCTTCAGCGAGTTCACCGGCACCTGCGGATTCACCAGCAGCGCCAGCGGCTGCATCGCGGTGCGCGCGATCGGCGTGAAGTCGCGCAGCGTCTGGTAGGGCAGCTTCGAATACAGCGCCGGGTTGATCACCATCACGCCGGTGTTGGCCAGCATGAGGGTGTAGCCGTCGGCGGGAGCCTTCATCACGTCCTGCGCACCCACGGTGCCGCCGGCGCCGGCCTTGTAGTCGATGATGAGCGGCTGGCCCAGCACGGCCTGCAGGCGCTCGGCGAGCAGGCGGGCATGCTGGTCGAGCGGGCCGCCGGCGGGAAAGCCGATCACCAGGCGGATCGGTTTTTCGGGGTAGGCAGCTTGCGCCGTGGCGGCAAGGCTCGCGAGCAGCAGCGCGGCTGCGGATTTCCAGAACGGCATCGTCGGGCGTCTCCTTGTGCGGACGATCATATCCAGCGCGCGCTAGGGATTTGCCCGCATCGGTGGCATGCCAACTGTGCCTACCATGCGTGCGCGGCCCGCACTTGCACGGCGGCGCATCCAAGGAGACAAGAAATGCAGTCCAGAATCCGTGCCACCGCAGCGGTGGCTTTCGCGGCGCTCTCGCTCTCGGCGCTTCCCACCGCTCAGGCGCAGGCGCCCGCGTTCCCCAGCAAGCCCATCCGCATGGTCGTGCCCTTCCCCGCGGGCGGCACCACCGACATCGTCGCGCGGCTGGTGGCGCAGCGCATGTCCGAGAGCATGGGGCAGCCCGTGACCGTGGACAACAAGGGCGGCGCCGGCGGCGCCATCGGCGCGGACCTGGTCGCCAAGGCGGCACCGGACGGCTACACCATCCTGATGCACAACATCACCTTCCCGCTGTCCTCGGTGGCGCAGACCCTTGCCAAGCGCTCGCCCTTCGACGCCGAGAAGGACTTCGCGGGCATCTCGATCGCGGTGTACGTTCCCTTCGTGCTGACGGCCGCGCCGAGCGTCCCGGCCAAGGACCTGAAGGAACTGGCCAACCTGCTGCGCACGCAGCCCAACCTGCAATACAACTACGGGTCGACCGGCCCCGGCTCCGCGGTGCACGTGCTGGGCGAAGCCTTCAAGCGCGACGCGAAGGTGAACATGGAGCACGTGGCCTTCAAGGGCGCCGCGCCGCTCAAGCAGGAGATGCTGGCCGGGCGCATCCAGGTCGGCGGTGACCAGCTCTCGTCTTCGCTGGCGGAGATCAAGGCGGGCAGCCTGAAGGCGATCGCCACCACTGCATCGAAGCGGATCCCGGTGCTGCCCGACGTGCCCACGGTGCGCGAGCTGGGCTATCCGAACCTGGAGCTGGAAGGCTGGAACGGCCTGTTCGCTCCGGCGGGAACGCCCCGGCCGGTCATCGAGCGGCTGCAGCGCGAAGTGGCCGCCGCCGTGCGCCATCCCGAGGTCGCCAGGCGGCTGACCGAGCTGGGCGCCGAACCGGTCGGCTCTTCTTCCGCCGAACAGGACGCGATCCTGCGCCGCCAGATGGACCAGTTCCGTCCGGTGATCCGCGAGATGAAGCTGGAGTGACCGTCAGGCGGCCTTGCCGCCTTCGGCCAGCCACCACACCGGCAGCTGCGAGCAGTCCGCGCCGTCCAGCCCGCGCTGCGCGGCGCGGTCGAAGTTCCTGAGCGTCTCGCCGGTGAGCGGCAGGCTGCGCCCGCGGCTGGCCGCCTCCTCCAGCATCGCGCGCACGTCCTTGCGCATCGTCGCCACGTCCACCGTCACCTGCGGCGGCGCCTGGCCGGCCAGCGCCTGCGCGATCATGCCGCCGCGTACCTTCAGCATGTTGGGTCCGCCGGAGGAATCGGCCAGGATGTCGATCACGCGCTGCGGGTCCAGCCCCAGCGGCTCCACCAGGGACAGCGCTTCGCCGAGCGTCTGCCAGTACACCATCAGCGGCAGGTTGACCGCGAGCTTCATGGTCTCGCCCGCGCCGTGCGGGCCGACATGCTCGACGCGCTTGCACAGCTGGTCCAGCAGGGGAAGCGCGCGCGCCACGTCCGCTTCCGCGCCGCCGACGAAGGCGATCAGCTTGCCTTCCTTCGCCGGCCCCACGCTGCCGCCCACGGGGCTTTCGAGGTAGGCCGCGCCGGCAGCCGCGGCCCGGCGCGCCATGTCCTGCTGCTTGGCCGGCGGCACCGTGCTCATCTCGATGAGCAGCTTGCCCCGCGCGGCCGCCAGCAACCCCTCGTCACCGAGGTAGACCTCGTCGAGCGCCTGCGCGTTCGTCAGCAGCGTCAGCACCGCCTCCGACTGCGCGGCGAGCTCGCGCGGCGTCGCCGCCCAGGCGATGCCGGCCTCCAGCAGCGGCTGGGCGCGCTGCTTCGTGCGGTTCCAGACCGTCACCTGGTGGTCCAGGGAGGCGAGGCGGCGGGCAATCGCGCTGCCCATCTTGCCCGTGCCGGCGATGCCGATGCGCATGTGTGTCTCCTTTGTCCGGCCCATGATAGCGTCGCCTGCGCGACGGCCGTGGGGCTTCCCCCATGCTGGCGCGCGGGCCCTTCGCTTATGGTCGCGACATCAGGAGTCTTCGCCTTCCATGGACCGCCCGCACCACAAGTTCTGGCCCAAGCGCCTGCCGCATTCGCTGACCGTGCCCGCCACCTCGCTGTGGGACAACCTGGCCATCAGCGCGCGCCGCTATCCGGACAAGCCCGCGATCGTCTTCTTCGGGCGCGTCTATCCCTACGCGGAGGTGCAGCGCCTCGCCGAGCGGCTGGCCGCGCGCCTGCACGCGCTGGGGGTGCGCAAGGGCGACCGCGTGATGCTGGACATGCAGAACTGCCCGCAGCTGCTGATCGCGCACTTCGCGATCCTGCGCGCCAACGCGGTGGTGGTGCCGGTGAACCCGATGAACCGGGCGGAGGAACTCAAGCACTACATCGTCGACCCGGATGCGAAGGTCGCGATCACCACCGGCGACCTGGCCGGCGAGATCGCCAGGGCGAACGCGGAATTGCCGGCGGCGCAGCGCCTGGCCCACATGGTCGTCACGCAGTTCACCGATGCCTTCGATCCGCAGGCGCCCGACGCCGGGCCCATGCCCGACGCGTGGAAGAACTGGCTGCTGCCGCGCCATCCGCTGCCGCAACTCGCGGGCGGCGAGGCGATGGCGTGGACCGACGCCCTGGACAACGAGCTGCCGCTGCCGCCGCTGCAAGCCGGTCCCGGGGATCTCGCGGTGCTGCCCTACACCAGCGGCACCACGGGCAACCCGAAAGGCTGCATGCATCCGCACCGCAGCCTGATGCACAACGCGATGGCCAGCAGCATCTGGGGCAATGCCACGCCCGAAGCGGTGACGCTGCTGGTGGTGCCCATGTTCCACATCACGGGCATGGTCAGCGTGATGCACGCGAACATCTACACCGGCTCGACGCTGGTGATGATGCCGCGCTGGGACCGCGACGTCGCCGGCTGGCTGATCTCGAACCGGAAGGTCACCAACTGGACCAACATCCCCACCATGGTGATCGACCTGCTGGCGAGCCCGAACTTCGCCAGCTACGACCTGTCCAGCCTCGCCCACATCGGCGGCGGCGGCGCGGCCATGCCGCAGGCGGTGGCGCAGCGGCTGCTGGAACAGTTCGACCTGAAGTACGTGGAAGGCTACGGCCTCACCGAGACGGCCGCGCCCTCGCACAGCAACCCGCCCGATGCGCCCAAGCAGCAGTGCCTGGGCATCCCCTTCATGAGTTGCGACGCCCGCGTGATCGATCCCGAGACGCTGCGCGAACTGGCGCCCGGCGAACAGGGCGAGATCATCATCCACGGCCCCATGGTGTTCGACGGCTACTGGAAACGCCCGGACGCCACCGAAGCGGCCTTCCTCCAGTTCGAAGGCAGGCGCTTCTTCCGCTCCGGCGACCTCGGTCGCGTCGACGAGGACGGCTACTTTTTCCTGACCGACCGCCTCAAGCGCATGATCAACGCGTCGGGCTTCAAGGTCTGGCCGGCCGAAGTGGAGGCGCTGATGTTCCGGCACCCGGCGATCCAGGAGGCCTGCGTCATCTCGGCGCGCGACCCCTACCGCGGCGAGACCGTCAAGGCGGTGGTCGTGTTGCGTGCCACGCACAGGGGCCGGGTGAGCGAGCAGGACATCGTGGACTGGTGCCGCGAGACCATGGCCGTGTACAAGGTCCCGCGCATCGTCCAGTTCGTCGACGCCCTGCCCAAGAGCGGCAGCGGCAAGGTCATGTGGCGAACGCTACAGGAGTCGCAAGCGCGCGGGTAGATAGGACACGCGCGGACCGAACTGTCGGATTGAGCCTACAAGCTCGCGACTGCACAACCTTTACGATTTGCCTTGCAGCCGCATCCCTCGCGGCTGTTGGTATTGGATGAGACGCAACGTAGCCACCGACAATCTGCCCGTGCAGGACCGCGCTTCGACCGGCATTCCCGGCCTCGACGACGTCCTGGGCGGCGGCCTTCCCAGCAACCACATCTACCTCGTCGAGGGCGACCCCGGCTCGGGCAAGACGACGCTGGGCCTGCATTTCCTGCTCGAGGGGATCCAGCGCGGCGAAAAGGGCCTTTATGTCACGCTGTCCGAAACGGCCTCCGAGCTGCGCACCGTCGCCGCCTCGCATGGCTGGGACCTGCGCGGCATCGAGCTGTTCGAACTGGTCAGCAGCGAGGGCCTCAGCCCGGAGCTGGAGCAATCCATCCTGCATCCCTCGCAGGTCGAGCTGGGCGAAACGGTGCGCGGCGTGATCGCCGCGGTCGAACGCCTGAAACCGCAGCGCGTGGTGTTCGACAGCCTGTCCGAGATGCGTCTGCTGGCCCAGGACCCGCTGCGCTACCGCCGGCAGGTGCTGGCGCTCAAGAAATTCTTCTCGGACCAGGGCTGCACGGTGATGCTGCTGGACGACCGTTCCAGCCGCGACACCGACCAGCAGCTGCACAGCATCGCCCACGGCGTGGTCTGCCTGGAACAGGCGGTGGACCAGTACGGGCCGGAGCGCCGGCGGCTGCGCGTGCTGAAGATGCGGGGCATCAAGTTCCGCGGCGGCGAGCACGACTTCGTGCTCGACACCGGCGGGCTGTCGGTGTTCCCGCGCCTGGTGGCCGCGGAGCACCGGCTGCAAATGGAACACCAGGTCCTCAGCACCGGGGTGCCGACGCTCGACGAGCTGATGGGCGGCGGCATGCCCCGCGGCAGCAACTCGCTGTTCAGCGGGCCCTCCGGCGTCGGCAAGACGACCACCGCGATCTCCTGCACCCTCTCGGCCCTCAAGCGCGGCGAGCGGGCTGTGTACTACCTGTTCGACGAGGGCCTCTCCACGCTGGTGGTGCGCGCGCGCTCGCTGAACATGGACATCGGGCCCTACCTGGAGACCGGGCAACTGCGCGTGGTCCCGCTGGACCCGGCGGAGGTATCGGCGGGCGAGTTCGCGCACATGGTGCGGCACGCGGTGGAAGACGACGGCGCCAGCGTGGTGGTGATCGACAGCCTCAATGCCTACCTGCAGGCCATGCCGGGCAGCAAGTACCTGATGCTGCAGATGCACGAGCTGCTCACCTACCTGAACCACCGCAACGTGGTGACCATCCTGATCCTCGCGCAGCACGGCCTGATGGGCGACATGCACGCCGAGGTGGACATGAGCTACCTCGCCGACGCCATCCTCCTGTTCCGGTTCTTCGAGGCGCGGGGCCGGCTGCTCAAGGCCGTCAGCATGATCAAGAGCCGCACCACCCCCCATGAACAGACGATCCGCGAGTTCCGCATGGGGGCGAAGGGGCTCGAAGTGGGACAGGAGCTGACCGACTTCGAGGGCGTGCTGGCCGGCGTCGCCGTGTACCACGGCAAGCTCCCCCTGCTCGGCGACGAAGCCGGAAAACGCTGATGGAACTCCGTGTCCTGATCCATGCGCCCCGCGGCCGGGATGCCAGTGTCGTGCACACGGTGCTGGCGGGGCAGGGCATCGAATCGCTCGTCTGCGCCACCGAGCAGGACCTGCTGGGCGCGCTCAACGAAGGCGCGGCCGCCGTGATCCTCACCGAGGAGGCGCTGCCGCACCTGATGACGGCCGACGGCCTGCTGGACTGGCTGAAGAACCAGCCGCCCTGGTCCGACTTCCCCTTCGTGGTGCTCGCCACGAAGCGCGAAGGGCGGCGCGCGGAAAAGGACTTCCGCTCGCTGCACAGCCTGGGCAACCTGGTGCTGCTGGAGCGCCCGCTCAACGCGGAAACGCTGGCCAGCGCCGCCGAGTCCGCGGTGCGCGCCCGCCGCCGCCAGTACGCGGCGCGCGAGCACCTGGAGGAACTGAAGCGCACGCGCAACGAGCTGGAGCGCCTCAACGGCGAGCTGGAAGACCGCATCCTGCGCCGCACGAAGGAGCTGGCGACCGCCAACGACCGCCTGATGAAGGAGATCAACGAGCGCGAGCGGGCGCAGGCGGCGCTCACGCAGGTGCAGAAGATGGAGGCGATCGGCCGGCTGACCGGCGGCATCGCCCACGACTTCAACAACCTGCTGCACGTGGTCAACATGAACCTCGAGCTGGTCTCCCTCTACGCCAAGGAGGAGAAGGTCAAGCCGGTAGTCGAGCGCGCCAAGAGCGCGGCGCGCCGCGGCGCGCGCCTGACCAACCAGCTGCTGTCGTTCGCGCGCAGCCAGTCCCTGATGCCGCGCCTGACGCGCGTGAACCAGCTGATCCTCGGCATGAAGGACCTGCTGGAGATCTCCGTGGGTTCCGGTGTCGAGGTGGAGTTCGACCTGTGCGAGGAAGAGGCCACCGTCATGCTGGACGCGAGCCAGCTCGAGATGGCGATCCTGAACCTCGCGGTGAACTCGCGCGATGCCATGCCCGAAGGCGGCAAGCTGAAGATCTCCACCGGCACGCGCTTCCTGGACGACGACCGCGACCTGCCCGAAGGCGACTACGTGCTGCTGAGCGTCACCGACGCGGGCTCGGGCATCCCGGCCGGCATCCTGCCCAAGGTATTCGATCCCTTCTTCACCACCAAGCCGGTGGGGCGCGGCACCGGCCTGGGCCTGAGCCAGGTGTACGGCTTCGCCCGCCAGTCGGGCGGCGTGGCGCGCATCCGCAGCGAGGAGGGCAAGGGAACGACGGTGGAGATGCTGTTCCCCGAAGCCGACGCGGACGCCGAGGAGGTCAGCGTGGCCAGGCAGCAGTCCGCCATCCCCGCGCTGGCCGGTTCCTCCCACATCCTGGTGGTGGAGGACGACCCGGACGTGCGCCGCGTGATCGTCGAGTGCCTGAGCCTCATCGGCTACAAGGTCACCGAGGCGGCCAACGGCAGCGAGGCGCTCATCCACCTGGCCGCGGCCAAGCCGGACCTGCTGGTGGTGGACTACGCGATGCCCGACATGACGGGCGCCGAGGTGATTTCCGAGGCGCGCAAGCTGGTGGGCGAGCTGCCGGTGATCCTGGCCACCGGCTACGCCGACATGGCGGCGGTGGAGCGCCTGGCCGGCCGCCCGCGCATCCTGCGCAAGCCCTTCGACATCGCGCAGCTGGGCGACGCGGTGAGCAGCGTGCTCGAGGCGGCGCGGGAGCGGGTGGAGGCGGGAAGCGTCTGAGCCAGGAGTCTGCGCAGACTCCTACCTCTTGCGCAGCAGCATGCTGCCGATCGCCAGCCCGATCGCGAAGCACGCATAGACGTTCACCATCTCCGGCGTGCCGAGCCGGTGCTCGAAGCCGGGCGTGAGCCGCTTCGGCGTCAGCCGGTAGTCCACGAAATTCGCGACGCCGGCGGTGACCACCGCGCCCGCGATCGCCGGCAGGGGCTTCTTCGCTTCCGCGCGGCCGCCCCACAGCTTGGCGTGGATCACGCCCCAGAAAATCGAGGACGCATGGTGAATGAGGTAGCCGGTGGCCGTGTAGGCCAGGCTGGCCTCCTCCTGCCGCAGCGCCCGGTCGCCGAAGAGCCAGTGGCTCACCGCGTTGGTGGGGGCGGCGGGCACGCCGCGGCGCTGGCCCGCGAACACCAGGTAGGCGGCGGACACGACGGCGGCCACGCTGCCGGTCACCGCGCCTTCGCGAAAAGCTTGTTTCCAGGTCGTCATGCCCGACAGTCTAGGCAGCGCCGCGCGCGCCCGGGGCTCACGCTCTCAAAGGGTAACGGCCGGCCCCCGGGCATGCGCGCGGCTGGCTAGACTGGCCAACGTCCTCACCATGCGTGTCCTCCTCACCGGCGCCAGCGGCTTCATCGGCCATGCCATCGCGCAAGCCTTGCGCGAGCGCGGGCACGCGGTCGTGCGCGCGCTGCGCCGGCCCCAGGAGGGCGCAAGCGACGCGGTGCAGGTGGACTTCGCGGGCGTGCCCACGCGCGAGTGGTGGGCGCCGCGCCTGGCCGGCATCGACGCCGTGGTGAACGCCGTCGGCATCCTGCGCGAGCAGCCCGGGCAGGGCTTCCGCCAGCTGCACGCCGAGGCCCCCGCCGAGCTGTTCCGCGCCTGCGCGGATGCGGGCGTCGGCAGCGTGGTGCAGGTCTCGGCGCTCGGCGCCGACGAGACCGCGCGCTCCGCCTACCACCTGAGCAAGAAGGCGGCGGACGACGTGCTGCGCGCGCTGCCGCTGCGCGGCGCGGTGGTGCAGCCCTCGCTGGTCTACGGGCCGGGCGGCAGCAGCACCGCCCTGTTCAACAAGCTGGCCGTCGCGCCCGTGCTGCCCTTTCCCGAGGGCGGCCGCATGCTGGTGCAGCCGGTGCACGTGGACGACGTCGTGGCCGGCATCGTGCGGCTGGTCGAATCGCCGCCGCGTTCGATCGCGACCCTGCCCTTCGCCGGACCGCGACCGATGGAGTTGCGCGAGTACCTCGCGGACCTGCGCGCGGCGCTGGGCGAGTCGGGGCGGCCGCGGATCGTGCCGGTGCCGGCATCGCTGTTTCGCGCGAGCGCGGCACTGGCTTCGCACCTGCCCGGCAGCATGCTGGACACCGAGACCGCGGACATGCTGCTGGCCGGCAACGCCACCCAGCGCAACGCGCTGCCGTCCCTGCTGGGACACGAGCCGCGCGCGCCGCGGGCCTTCGTCCCGCCGCAGGCCCGCGAGCCCGCGCGCCGCGAGGCCGTGCTCGACCTGTGGTTGCCGGTGCTGCGCGTGGCACTGGCCTTCCTGTGGATCTGGACGGCGATCGTGTCGTTCGGCCTCTACCCCGTGCAGGACAGCTACGCGCTGCTGGCGCGCGTCGGCCTGCACGGCGCGATGGCGACGGTGGCCCTGTACGGCGCCGCGCTGTTCGACCTGGCGCTGGGCGTGCTCACGCTCGCCGCGCCCGCGCGCTGGCGCCGCCCGGTGTGGGTCGCGCAGCTCGCATTGGTCGCCGGCTACACGCTGCTGATCACCTTGTTCCTGCCCGAGCAATGGCTGCACCCCTACGGCCCGATCGCCAAGAACATCCCCGTCGCGGCGCTGATCGCGCTGCTGTGGGCGCTGGAGCCGCCGGCCCGGCCGGAGCGGCGGGCCTGATGGACTACCTCCTGCTCAAGTGGGTGCACATCCTGTCGTCCACCATCCTGTTCGGCGCCGGCGTCGGCTCCGCCTTCCACCTGTTCGCCTCGTCGCTGCGGCGGCGCACCGGTGGCGTGGCGAACAGCGCGCGCAACGTGGTGCTGGCCGACTGGCTGCTCACCACCCCGGCGGCGGTGCTGCAGCCGGTGACCGGTGTCTGGCTGCTGCACAAGTTGGGGTTGCCTTACTCGACGCCCTGGGTGGCGTGGTCGCTGGTGCTCTATGCGGTGGCCATCGCCTGCTGGCTGCCCGTGGTGGCGATCCAGATCCGCATGAAGAAGGTGGCCGAGGACGCGGAGCGCTCCGGTGCGCCCGTGCCGGCGGCCTACGACCGCATGTTCCACTGGTGGACCGGCCTGGGCTTCGCCGCCTTCTTCGTGTTCCTCCTGATCTTCTGGCTGATGGTGGCCAAGGCCCTGCCATGGGCCGCGTGAGGTTGCATTGACCGACCAACTCCTCGATTGCCTGATCATCGGCGGCGGCGCCGCCGGCCTCACCGCCGCCGTCTACATGGGCCGCTACAAGCGGCGCACCGTGGTGCTCGACGCCGGCGGCAGCCGGCTGAAGCTGATCCCGGTGACGCGCAACCTGCCCGGCTTTCCCGACGGCATCGAAGGCCCGGAACTGCTGCGCCGTTTGCAGCAGCAGGCGGCGCGCTACGGCATCGTGCCGCAGGACGCGCGGGTCGAGCGCCTGGTGCGCCTGGACGACGGCAGCTTCCGCGCCGAAAGCGCGCAGGGCGCGTGGCGCGCCCGGTTCGTCCTGCTGGCCACCGGCGCGAGCGACGTGGAGCCGGAGATCGAGGGGATCCCGGCCGCGCTGAAGGCCGGGCACGTGCGCTACTGCCCGATCTGCGACGGTTACGAAACCGAGGGCCAGCGCGTCGCCGTGCTCGGCCGCGGCGGCCACGGGCTGCGCGAGTCGCTGTTCGTCACCAACTGGGCCAGCGAGGTGACCTGGCTGGCGATGGCGACGCACCACGAAGTGGATCCCTCGGAGCTGGCGAGCCTGCGCGCGGCG
This sequence comes from Ramlibacter sp., assembly GCA_022844525.1. GTDB lineage: Bacteria > Pseudomonadota > Gammaproteobacteria > Burkholderiales > Burkholderiaceae_C > Ramlibacter. The sequence goes on along the minus strand of JALHLO010000030.1, from coordinate 10,624 downwards.
GGCGTTCGCATCGCCGCCAGCCCGCCGCACCGCATCGAATGCGGGGTGGACGGCGTGGGCGTGCGGGTGGAACTGCAGAACGGGCAGGTGCTGGAGTTCGACACGCTCTATCCGGCCCTGGGCCTGCACCACGCCTGCGAACTGGCGACGGCGCTGGGCGCGCGCGCCCGCGACAACGGCCAGCTGGAGGTCGATTCGCACCAGCAGACGACGGTCGATGGACTCTACGTCGCCGGCGACGTGGCGGTGGACCTGAACCAGATCAGCGTGGCGGCGGGGCACGCGGCGATCGCCGCGACCGCGATCCACAACCGGCTGTAAGGCCGGGGCGGCTACGATGGCGCCCGGACGATCCCGGGAGCCCGCCTTGAAGATCACGCGCGTCGAACCCTTCATCCTGCACGTGCCCGTCACGGGTTCGCAGATCGCCGACAGCACGCACAGCATCACGCACTGAGGCGTGGTCGGCGCGCGCATCGACACCGACAGCGGGCTGTCCGGCCACGGTTTCACGGGGACGCACGCCCACCTCCCCGGCGACCAGCTGATCGCGCGCTGCATCGCCACCTGCCACGCGCCGCTGCTGCTCGGCGAGGACCCGCGCGAGGTGCAGAAGCTGTGGCACAAGCTGGCGCGCAACCCCGCGCTGCAGTGGATCGGCCGCGCGGGGATCACCACGCTGTCGCATGCCGCGATCGACGTGGCCTTGTGGGACCTGAAGGCCAAGGCGGCGCAGCTGCCCCTGTGGCAACTGCTCGGCGGCCCCGCGCGCGAGCAGGTCCGCGCGTACAACACCGACATCGGCTGGCTGTCGCTGCCCGACGAGCAGCTGGTGCAGGGCGCGCGCCGCGCGGTGGACGAAGGCTTCACCGGCATCAAGATCAAGGTCGGCTCCACCGTGGAACGCGACCTGCGGCGGCTGGCGCTGGTGCGCGCGGCGATCGGCCCGGAAGTGACGCTGGCCGTGGACGGCAACGGCAAGTGGGACCTCGCCACCTGCCTGCGCTTCTGTCGCGGCGCCGAGGCGCAGGACGTCTACTGGTTCGAGGAGCCGCTCTGGCACGACGACGTCAAGGGCCACGCGCAGCTCGCCCGCGCGACGCGGATCCCCGTGGCCCTGGGCGAGCAGCTGTACACGCAGGATGCCTTCGCCGAGTACTTCCACCAGCAGGCGATCCACTGGGTGCAGCCGGACGTCACGCGCATGGGCGGGCTGACCGAGGTGCTGCGGGTATGCGACGCGGCGAACAGCTGGCGCCTGCCGGTGGCGCCGCACGCGGGCGACATGAGCCAGGTGCACGTGCACCTCGCCTTCGCGCACCCGGCCTGCCAGGTGCTGGAGTACATCCCGTGGATCAAGGACTGCTTCACCGAGCCGGCCGAGGTGGATGCCGGTTTCTTCCGGCGCCCGCACCAGCCCGGCGCGGGAACCACGCCCACGGCGCAGGCCTGGGAGCGGTTCCGGCAGCCCGTGGCGTGAGGCGGCTCGCATGATCCCCGGCAACGAATCCGTCCTCGGCAAGCCGGACGAACCCTGGCGCCGGCGGCTGCACGAGGTGATCTTCGAGTCGGAGACGCCCGCCGGCCGGCTGTTCGACAAGGTGATCGTCGCGGCGATCCTGGTCAGCGTGGCGGTCGTGGTGCTCGACAGCGTGCCGGCGCTGAACCGGCGCTGGCGCCTGGCCTTCGACATCGCCGAGTGGTTCTTCACCCTGCTGTTCACGCTGGAATATTTCGCGCGGCTGGTGAGCGTGAAGCGCCAGCTGAAGTACGCGCTCAGCTTCTTCGGCATCGTCGACCTGCTGTCGGTGCTGCCCACGTACCTGGCCTTCTTCTTCCCGGAAGTGCACGCGCTGATCGACGTGCGCATCCTGCGGCTGCTGCGCATCTTCCGCATCTTCAGGCTCACCGACTACGTGGCGGAGTACCAGATGCTGGGCGAGGCGCTGGCGGCCAGCCGGCGCAAGATCCTGGTGTTCCTGTCGGCCGTGCTGATGGTGGTGCTGATCATGGGCACCCTGCTGTACGTGGTGGAGGGGCCGGAACACGGGTTCCGCGACATCCCGACTTCGGTGTACTGGGCCATCACGACCGTCACCACGGTCGGCTTCGGCGACATCACGCCGAAGACCGAGATCGGGCGCTTCATCGCCTCGGTGATGATGCTGATCGGCTGGGGGACGCTGGCGGTCCCCACCGGCATCGTCACCGCGGAGATGACGGCGCGGCGCCACCTGCGGCCGCAGGCCCTGCAGCGCACCTGCGACAACTGCGGCGCCGCCGGCTACGGCCCCGAAGCGCGCTACTGCCAGATGTGCGGCAGCGCGCTGCCGCCGGCGCTGCGGGAAAACACGCAAGCGCGCCGGTCCGAGCCCGGATAAGTTGGGGTCCCCCCATCCCCCCGGAGACTTCCATGCGCGCACTGCTCGTCCTCGCCGCCAGCTTCGCCGTTGCCGGCGCCGCCTTCGCCAGCAACTGCCCGGTCGAGATGAAGGCCATCGACGCCAAGCTGGCCGCCAAGCCGAACCTGTCCAAGGAGAACATGGAGAAGGTGACCAAGCTGCGCAAGAGCGGCGAGGACCACCACAAGGCGGGCAAGCACGCCGACTCCATGAAGGACCTGAACGAGGCGAAGAAGATCCTCGGGATCTGAGCGCGGATGTCGCGGTGCCCGCGGGGCACCACGACCTACGCGAGCGCGGCGCCGCGCTCTTCGAGGAGGCCCCGGAGCAGGGAACGGTGGCAGCGCGCCTCGTCCTCGCAGTAGCAGCCCAGGGCGAACGAGGCGTGGTGCGACAGGGTCGCCAGCGTGTCCAGCAGGTGGCTGGCGTCGGACTGCTTCATCTCGGCGCGGTACTTGCGCGCGAACGCGGCCCAGGCCTTGTCGTCGTCGGCCGACAGGGCCTCGGCCACCAGTTCGGCGCTGGGCGCCAGGTTGGGCAGCCACACGTCGTAGAAATCGCGCTTGGCGAAGTCCGCCTTGGGCACGCCGCGCGGCGGCCGGCGCACCGTGCCGAGGCGCGGCCCCTCGCCGGGCGCGCGCGGCGAGCCTAGTTGAACGATCCGGATGGGCATTGCGCCAGCGTAGCAGGGCGGGGGTATCCTGTCGCGCATGAAAGTGCTGATGTTCTACGAGCTGGCCGAGGACGGCCTGGGCAAGGTGCCGGCCCACATCGGCAGCCACCAGGCCCGCCTGCGCGAGTTCCACGGCCGCGGCGTGCTGCTGATGGCCGGCCCGTACGGGACACCGCCGGTGGGCGCGCTCGGCGTCTTCACCTCGCGGGCCGCGGCGGAGGAGTTCGCCCGCGACGATCCCTTCATGCTCAACGGCGTGGTGGGCAAGTGCACCTTCCACGAGTGGAACGAGGACCTGGCGTAGCGGCGATAGTCCCTGCGCGCCGCGGGGCACGCATCGCGCGGCCACAATCGGCGCATGTCCCAGCCCCTGCGCCTGTCCGTCCTCGATCAATCCGTCGCCTGCGTCGGTCGCCCCCAGGACGAATCCATCCGCAACACCGTCGCCCTGGCGGAACACTGCGAGCGCCTCGGCTACGAGCGCTTCTGGCTCAGCGAGCACCACAGCCTGCCGGCCATCGTCGGCACCGCGCCGGAGATCCTGATGGCGGCGGTGGCGGCGCGCACTTCGCGCATCCGCATCGGCAGCGCCGGCGTGATGCTGCCGCACTACTCGCCCTTCAAGGTTGCGGAGCAGTTCCGCGTGCTGGACGCGCTGGCCCCGGGGCGCATCGACCTGGGTGTCGGCCGCGCGCCGGGCAGCGACCACCGCACGGCGATGCTGCTCAACCCCGACCCGCGCGCCTCGGAGATGTTCCCGCAGCAGGTGCGCGAGCTGCAGGCCTGGGTGAGCGGCCAGGAGATGCCCGAGGGCCACCCCGGCCACGGCATCCAGGCCTACCCGCGCGCCGCCACCGCGCCGCAGCTGTGGATGCTGGGAAGCTCCGGCTACGGGGCCCAGCTCGCCGGCCATTTCGGCATGCCGTATTCCTTCGCCCACTTCATCACCGACGGCGAGGGCTGCGCGGAAGCGCTGGAGCTGTACCGGCACCTGTTCAAGCCGGGTCTGATCGAACGGCCGCTGGCGAACATCTGCGTCTGGGCGTTGGCCGCCGACACCGAGGAGGAGGCCTGGCGGCTGTTCGCCAGCCGCGAGCGGGCGCGCGTGGACCGCCAGACCGGCCAGTTCCGCCCCTTGCTGCCGCCGGAGCAGGCGCTGCGGGACTACAGTCCGGCCGAGGAGGCGTACCGGCAGGGCCTGCGGCGCAAGGCCTTGGTGGGGACCGGCGAGCAGGTGGCGCGCAAGCTGCGCGCGCTGGCCGAGGAGCTGCAGGTGCCGGAGCTGGTGGTGATCACCTGGACCTGGGACCCCGCCGCGCAGCGCCGCTCCTACGAGCTGCTGGCGGCCGCGATGGGCCTGCAGCCCGGCTGATCAGTCCCCGTCGGGCAGGCCGAGGGCCGCGGCGATCGCGTCGCGCAGTTCCTCGGTGGTGGCGCTCTTGGACAGGGCGGGGTAGTCGCCGAACACGCCTTCGAACTCGGGTGCCTCCTCCGGCCCGACCAGCGCCGTCAGGTAGATCAGCGGCACGCGCGCGGTGCGCGAGTCCTGCGACAGGGCGAAGGCGACGTCGTCGCCCTGCATGCCGGGCATGTTGATGTCGCACAGGATCACGCCGGGCTGCTCGTCGCGCGCGCGCTCCACCGCCCGCGCGGGGTTGCTCAGGCCGACGACGCGGAAGTCCTTGCCCAGCCGTGCGGCGATCGCCCAGGCGACCGCCTCGTCATCGTCGATGACGAGGACGCAGGGCTTGGCTTTCTCCGGATCCGGCAGGTGGCGCATTTCGCGTAGGCTTGTGCTTGTGGCGCAGCTGCCATCATAGGCATACCTTCGTATCCAACAAGCAAAGGAGGCGACAGCCATGTTCTCCACGACGATCGCCGGCAGCCTGCCCAAGCCGGGCTGGCTGGCCGAAACGCACAAGCTCTGGCCCCGCTGGATGAGCGAGGGCGAGGCGCTGAAGGAAGCCAAGCGCGATGCCACCCTGCTGTGGATCAAGATGCAGGAGGATGCCGGGCTGGACATCGTCACCGACGGCGAGCAGTCGCGCCAGCATTTCGTGCACGGCTTCCTGGAACAGGTGGACGGCATCGACTTCGCGCACAAGGTGGAGATGGGCATCCGCGCGGACCGCTACAAGGCGCTGGTGCCGCAGGTGGTCGGGCCGCTGCGGCTCAAGGGCCGCGTGCACGCGGAGGAAGCACGCCTGGCCCGCGCGCACACGAAGAAGAAGCTGAAGTTCACCATGCCGGGGCCGATGACGATCGTCGACACGGTGGCGGACCGCCACTACGGCGACCGCGTCAAGCTGGCCTTCGCCTTCGCCGAGCTGCTGAACGAGGAGGCGCTGGCGCTGCAGGCCGACGGCGTGGACATCATCCAGTTCGACGAGCCGGCCTTCAACGTGTACATGAAGGACGCCGCCGGGTGGGGCGTGGAGGCGCTCGAGCGCGCCGCGCGCGGCCTCACCTGCAGGAAGGCCGTGCACATCTGCTACGGCTACGGCATCGAAGCCAACAACGAGTGGAAGAAGACCCTGGGCGAGGAGTGGCGCCAGTACGAACAGGTGTTCCCGGCGCTGGCCGCCAGCAGCATCGACCAGGTGAGCCTGGAGTGCTACCACTCGCACGTGCCGCCGGACCTGATGGCGCTGCTCAAGGGCAAGGACGTGATGGTCGGCGTGATCGACGTGGCCAGCGAGGTGGTGGAGACGCCCGAGGAAGTGGCCGAGACCATCGGCCGCGCGCTGCAGTTCGTCGCCCGCGAGCGCCTGTTCCCCTGCACCAACTGCGGCATGGCCCCCATGGACCGCGAGATCGCGGTCCGCAAGCTGGAAGCGCTGGCCCAGGGCGCGGCGCTCGCGCGGCAAAAGTACGGCTGACCGACATCGGGCCTACGGCCGGGCTGGTTGTCGGACACGTCCGACGCGGGGCAGGGAAAATCCCCGGCGCGCACTTCGCCTGCGCCTACAAGCCCATCCGGGGAGCCTTGGGTAGAACACAGCCGTATAGCTGGAGCCCCCCATGGACAAGAGCGCAAGGTCTTCGCCGCTGGTCAACACCCTGGCCGTTGCCGCCGTCAGCATCGCCGCCATCGGCGCTGCCTTGAGCGCTTCGACGGGAGGCGGGAGCGCGCCGCAGCGGCCGCCGGCCGATGCGCCGGTGCGGGTGGTGAAGTCGCCGCCGCAGCCCGCCGTCGATCGCCTGCCGGCGCTGTGCCGCCACTGCGAACTGGGCGCTGCCGGGAGGCAGCTGTGAGCGCCGCGCGGGCCGCCGCGGCCCTGCTGCTGGGGGCGGTCGCCGGTGGCGCCTGCGCGCAGATGGCCCAGGACTACCGCAACGTGACCACGGGCGGGCCGCTGCGACCGGGCATCTACGGGCGGATCGTCATCAAGGGCCAGGCCGCGCCGCCGCCGGTGATCTACCCGCAGCCCGTGATGGCCAGCGAGAAGCTGGTGCCCGCGAGCGTGAAGCCGGTCTACCTCTACGTGCCGCCGGGGCAGGTGCGCAAGTGGAAGCAGAACTGCGCCAAGTGGTCGGCCTGCGACCAGCCGGTGCTGTTCGTGCACGTGCAGGACAGCCCGAGCCGCTGGGGCCAGTGGCGGCAGCTGCGCGAGCCGCAGCTCGCGCTGCAGGAACGCGATTGACGGCCGGGCCCGGGCCCGGCGGCGCGGCCTGCGCATCCCCTGGACCCTGTGCTGTAATGAAACCACAGGGTACGTTCGCATCCGCAGCGCGGCCGCACGAGGCGCGCAGCACCCGCAGGAGCCTGGACGCATGAACCCATCGCCCGCCGTGGCCGCGATCGAGCCCGGCGAGAGTCGTGCCGCATTGGCCGACCGCTTCGCCGCCGTCCGCGCGCGCACGCTCGCGCTCACCGCGCCGCTGTCCGCCGAGGACCAGTGCGTGCAGTCCATGCCCGACACCAGCCCGACCAAGTGGCACCTGGCGCACACCAGCTGGTTCTTCGAGCAGGTCGTGCTGGGACCGCACGCGAGCGGCTACCAGCCTTTCGAGCCGCGCTGGAACCACCTGTTCAATTCCTATTACGAGTCGCTCGGTCCCCGCCATCCCCGGCCGCAGCGCGGGCTGCTCACGCGGCCGCTGCTGGCGTCCGTGCACCGCTACCGCGCCCACGTGGAAGCCGGGGTCGAGCACTTCCTGGCGCTGGCGGACGAGCGCACCTGGGCGGCGGCGCAGCCGCTGGTCGAGCTGGGGCTGCAGCACGAGGAGCAGCACCAGGAACTGATCCTGACCGACATCCTGCACGTGCTGTCGTGCAACCCCTTGCTGCCCGCGTACCAACCGGCCGACGCGCCCGCGCTGCGGCTGGCGGCGAGCACGCCCGCGATGGCCTGGGTCGCCGGACCCGCGGGACCGGTGCGCATCGGGCACCCGGGCGAGGGCTTCGGCTTCGACAACGAACAGCCGCGCCACACGACCTGGCTGCAGCCCTACCGCATCGCCGACCGGCTGGTGACCTGCGGCGAGTACGCCGACTTCATCGCCGACGGCGGCTACCGCAGCGCCTCGCTGTGGCTGTCGGACGGGTGGGCGCTGGTGCAGTCGCAGCAGTGGCAGGCGCCGGCCTACTGGATCGCGCCGGGCGACCCGCGCTCGCCGTCCTCGCAATGGCAGGTGTTCGGCCTGGACGGCGTGCGCCCGCTGGACCCCGGCGCGCCGGTGTGCCACCTCAGTTTCTACGAGGCGGCCGCCTATGCCGAATGGGCCGGCGCGCGGCTGCCCACCGAGGCGGAGTGGGAGGCGGCGTACGACCTGCCCGGCATGGCACAGCTCACCGGGGAAGTCTGGCAATGGACCCGCTCGGCCTACGACCCCTACCCCGGCTTCCATCCGTGGAGCGGCGCCGTGGCCGAGTACAACGGCAAGTTCATGGTCGGACAGATGGTGCTGCGCGGCGGCAGCCGGGCGACCGCCCCGGGGCACGCGCGCCGCAGCTACCGCAACTTCTTCCCGCCGGCCGCACGCTGGCAATTCAGCGGACTGCGGCTGGCGAAGGACGGTGCATGCTGAGCGGGTTCGCGCGCGACTTCCTCGCCGCGCTGGCGACCCGGCCGCGCAGCATCTCGCCCAAGTACTTCTACGACGTGGAGGGCTCGCGCCTGTTCGACCGCATCTGCGAACTGCCGGAGTACTACCCGACGCGCACCGAGCTCGGCATCCTGGAGCGCAGCGTGGGCGAGATGGCCGCCCTGGCCGGCCCGGCGGCGGAGATCGTGGAATTCGGCGCCGGGTCCCTGCGCAAGGTGCGGCTGCTGCTGCAGGCCTTCGACGCGCCGGCGCGCTACCTGCCGATCGACATCTCGGGCGACCACCTGCGCGATGCCGCGGCCATCCTGCGCACCGAGTTCGCCGGGCTGGACGTGCAGCCGGTGGTGGCCGACTACACGCAGCAGTTCGTGCTGCCGCCGCCCGCGGGCCGCGGCCGGCGGGTGGGTTTCTTCCCCGGCTCGACGCTGGGCAACTTCACGCCGGAGGAATCGCTGGCCTTCCTCGGGCGCGCGGCGCAGGTGCTGCGCGGGGGCGCGCTGCTGCTGGGCGCGGACCTGGTGAAGGACCCGCAGGTGCTGCATGCCGCCTACAACGACGCGCAGGGCGTGACGGCGGCGTTCAACCTGAACCTGCTGGCGCGGGCCAATCGCGAGCTGGGCGCCAACTTCGTGATCCCGCAGTTCGCGCACTACGCCTTCTACAACGCGCCGCTGCAGCGCATCGAGATGCACCTGGTCAGCCTGGCCAGGCAGGACGTGACGCTCTGCGGCGAGCGCTTCGGCTTCGAGGAAGGCGAGAGCCTGCACACGGAGAATTCGTACAAGTTCACCGTCGCCGGCCTGCGCGACCTGGCCGGGCGCGCGGGCTTTCGCGCCGGGCCGGTGTGGACCGACCCGCAGCGCCTGTTCAGCGTGCACTGGCTGCACGCGCCCTGAAGGAGAGACAGCGATGAAGGCAGTGTGGAACGGCGTGGTCGTGGCCGAAAGCGACGACACCGTGGTGGTCGAAGGCAACCACTACTTCCCGGCGGACGCGCTCAGGCGCGAGTACGTGACCTTCAGCAACCACCGCACCAGCTGCCCGTGGAAGGGGCAGGCCAGCTACTACTCGCTGATCGTCAACGGCGAGCTGAACCCGGAAGCGGTCTGGTACTACCCGGACCCGAAGCCGGAGGCGCAGATGGTGAAGGACCGGGTGGCGTTCTGGAAGGGTGTGCAGATCGAGGACTGAGCCGCTCAGGAGCAGCCCGCCCCGCCGCACCCGCTGATCGCCTCCGCCGGCAGCGCCGCCGGGTCGAGCACCTGGCCGGTCTCCGGGTCGTAGCCCAGGCCGCGCAGGTGCAGGGCCAGGGCCGCGTCCATGGTCTGCGCGTGCTGCGGGAACCAGACCGCCAGCTCCTGGATCATCTGCCGGGCGGGGTTCAGGTCGCCCGAGGCCGCCTTGGCCAGCCCGTCGCGCAGCACCTGCAGCACCACCTTGTGGTGCGAGCTGTGGCAGTTGCCCAGCGCGAAGCCGGTCGCCAGCATCCATTCGTCCTCGCGGGCGAAATGGTCCTCGGTGTGGGCCACCAGCTCCTCCCACACCGCCGGCAGCGCGTCGTCGCCCGCCGCTTCGGCGCGCGCGAGCAGGTCGATGAACTCCTTGTGGGTGGTGTCCATGAAGGACAGGCCGAGTTCGAGGCCTTCGGACCAGGGCAGGGCGGGCATGGGATCTCCTGTTACCGGCAGCTTAGGGATCGCGCCGACAGGGGATTTGACGCAGGTCACGGAAAGGCCGGCCCGCGGCTTCGGTAAGCTCGGCGGATGCTGCTGCACCCGCCCACCACCCCCGTCGACCAGCTCTCCGCCGCGCTGCGCGGGCAGGGCTATGCGGTGCTCGCTGCCCAGGGCGTGTGCGCGCTGGCGGGCTGCACGCTGGCCGAACTGGAGTCCCTGCGCGCCTCCTGGGACGACCTGCCGCCCGACGACTACCTGAAGGACGGCGGCCGCTACCGGCGCCGCCGCCACGCCAGCTTCGTGGCCGACGGCGAGCGGCTGCAACAGGTCCCGCACCGCGCGCACTGGCAGCCGCTGGAATACAACGCCCTGCACGGCGGCATGGAGCGCTGGTTCGCGCCGATGGCGCCGGACGTGGTGGCGCGGCCGGCCTGGACGCGCCTGCTGCAGGCGATGGCGCGGGTGGCCAGCGAGCTGCGCGGACCGCAGCCCTGGTCCATCGAGGCGCACCAGTTCCGCATCGACACCGCCGGCGGCATCGGCCGGCCGACGCCGGAAGGCGCGCACCGCGACGGCGTGGACCTGGTCGCGGTGTTCCTGGTGGCGCGCGCGGGCATCAAGGGTGGCGAGACCCGCGTGTTCCAGGCCGACGGCCCGGCGGGGCAGCGTTTCACCCTGACGGAGCCCTGGAGCGTGCTGCTGCTGGACGACGCGCGGGTGATCCACGAAACCACGCCGATCCAACCGGTGGGCGAGGGCGGGTACCGGGATACGCTGGTGGTGACGCTGCGGGCGGGGGGGTTCCAGGACGCGTGAGGCGGCGA
>JALHLO010000029.1 GCA_022844525.1 Ramlibacter sp. | reverse complement strand
GGCTGGCGCCGACGCGGCTGGTGCCTGCCGGCGCGGCCGCAGGGCTGTTCGCGGGCGCGGCCGGCGCATTCGGCTATGCCGTGCACTGCCCGGAACTGGAACTGCCATTCCTGGGCGCGTGGTACGTCGCCGGCATGCTCGTTCCCGCCGGGCTGGGTGCCCTGGCGGGACGGCGCGTGCTGCGCTGGTGAGGCGCGCCGCGTCAGCCCAGCAGGCTGCGCACGATGATGTCCACGACGATGTTGTGGTTCGACACCAGCACCACCTGGTTGTTGATCACCGCGTAGCGGTGGCCGGCGGGCGGCGGCGGCAGCGTGGTGCGCACCCGGCGCGGCACCGTGAAGACGGCGCCCGGCGGCAGGGCCTGGCCGACGACCACGCGGTGGACCTTCTTCGCCTGGCCGGGCGGCAGGCAGCCGTTGTGCTTCTTCGCCAGGCCGGGCGGGCAGCTGCGGCCGTGGTGGCGCTCCGCCACGCGGTGGTGCCGGCGGTCGTCGCGGAAGTGGTGGTCGTCCCCCCGGCCGTGGCGGTCGTGGTGGCGCTCGACGTGCTCGACGCGGTCGCCGCGATGGCCGTCGTCGCCGCCGCGACCGCGGCCCTTGTCGGCGAAGGCGGGGGCCATCGCCATGGCCGCGAGCACCGCGGCAAGGAGAGTCTTCTTCGAGGTATTCATGTGCTGGGCTCCTGAAAGCTGGTCAGCCCAGCATTCCGCCGGCGCGGCCGCGGGGGTGTAGGAACCGCGCGCGTCAGCACGCGGTTCCTGTCGGGCGCCGCCTGGCGGCAGCGGTCCGAGGGCTTTTCCCATGCGGGCCGGCCGCGCGGTGGCTACACTGGTCCCCATGGGCTACCTCCTGTACGGCGGCCTCGGGCTGCTGCCCTTGTGGCTGCTGATCGGCTACGCCTTGCTGGCGCCGCCCGGCGCGGCCGCGCAGGCCTCCGGCGCGCTGCTGTGGTGGTCCGTGGGCGCCGTGCCCGCCTGCTTCATGACGCTGATGTTCGCCGAGGCCATCATGGTGTCGCGCGAGCGCCGGCACGACCCGTGGCGGCAGCACAAGATCCTGCTGATCGTCGTGCCCATGGTGGTGCTGCTGTTCGCCAGCGGCATGACCTGGGAGCGGCAGGAGGAGGAGCGCCATGCCGAGGAGGCGCGCATCGCGCGCTTCGTCACCGCCGATGCCGGCGTGCTGGCCTGGCTGGGTCCGCAGGCGCAGGCCCGCATCACACTGTCGCAGCCCAACCCCGACCTGAGCGACGCCCCGCGGCGCTACTGGGTCACGGCCGAAAGCGGCCGCCGGCGCGTGCAGGCCGTGGTGCAGGCGGACCGGCGGGTGGAACCGTCGCCGCTCGCGCTGGTGTGCGTGGAGCGCGAAGTGCTGCCGGTGCTGCGCGACAAGCCGCCGCTGCGCTGCCCGCGCTGAGGGGTTCGGCCCGTCGCGGTCCGCGCGGCGGACCACGACCTACGGGAATCCGGCTTACGCTGTAGGTCGCGGTGAGCGCGCAGCCGAACCGCGACACCGGCGAAGCGATTCAGGCCGGCTTGCGCGCCAGCAGGAACAGCACCGAGCCCGATCCGGCCACCAGCGCCAGCAGCGTGAAGCCCGCGCGGTAGTCGCCGGTGACGTCGGCGAAGGCGCCCGCGATCAGCGGCCCCGCCACCTGCCCCAGCGAGATGATGATGGCCGACAGGCCCAGGATCATGCCGATCGCCTGCAGCCCGAAGTAGTCCGCGCGCAGCGCCTGCATGAAGGGGCCGCGCAGCCCCCAGGCGGCGCCGTGCAGCACGGCGAAAGCGCCCAGCATCAGCGGGTGCACCGCCCAGGTCAGCATCAGCAGGCCCAGCGCGTGCGCCAGCATGCAGAGCGCCGCCACGTAGCGCTTGTTCCAGCGGTCGCCCATGGCGGCGCCGAGCAGCACGCCGCAGGCCTGCGCGATCGTCATCAGCATGATCACGAAGGAGGCCTGCGGCAGCGTGTAGCCCAGGCCTTCCTTCATGTGCGAGATCGCGTGCACGTTGACGGCGGTGACCACCAGCAGCGCGAAGCCGTGGCCCAGCCCCAGCAGCCAGAAGGCGCGCGTGCGCAGCGCCTCGGCGGCGGTGAAGGAGCGCGCGGGTGCCGGCATCGTGCCGCCGAGGGTGGGCTCCGGCGGCGGCGCGGGCGGCAGGCCGTCCATGGTCTCGCCGATCTCCGCCGGGTTGCGCCGGATGATGCGCGCCAGCGGCAGGCCCAGCACCAGCAGCAGCACGCCGGACAGCAGCGCCATCCGTTGCCAGCCGTGGTTCTGCATCACCCAGCCCACCAGCGGCACCGCCAGCCCGCCGGCGGCCAGGCCCAGGCTCATCAGCGAGAGCGCGCGGGCGCGCCGCCGCTGGAACCAGTGCACCAGCGCCACCGAGAAGGGAAAGTAGCCGCACAGGCTGGCACCGATGGCCAGCACCAGGATCGCGCCGTAGAAGCCCCCGAGGCTGTCGACGGCGCTCAGCGCGAAGTAGCCGGCGGCCAGCAGCACCACGCCCATCTGCACCATGACCCGCGGGCCGAAGCGGTCCACCAGCCAGCCGAGCACGGGCCCCAACAGGGCGCCCTCGATCGACTGCAGCGCGGCGGCGCCGGACAGCGCGGTCTTGCTCCAGCCCTTTTCCTCGGAGAGGATGGCCACGTAGGCGCCGAAGGCCTGCACCAGCAGGGCGGAATGGAGGAACTGGAGCGCGGCGCCCGCGAAGGAAATGCGCCAGCCGTAGAAGATTTTCAAGAAGGCACGCGGGGTGGAATGCGCTTGCAGTGTAGCGGTGACACCCGTACGACCTTCGTTGCAGGTGGAAACCCGGATTCCGTCTGCGGGCCGCGAAACCTTGACCCGGGTCAAACACTACCTATGGGGTCAAAACATACTCCGGACCCTATATCTAGTGTGTGAACCAAGAAGAGGGACCCCGATGACCACTGTCCTGCAGCTGGCCCCGCGCGAGGTGATCAAGCGCAACGGCGAACGCGCGGCGTTCGATCCGAGGAAGATCGAGAACGCGCTGCAGCGCGCCGGCGCGGCCACCGGCGAATTCGACGCCGAGGAAAGCGCGCTGCTGTGCGCGCAGGTCCGCAAGGTCCTGATGTTCCGCTTCCCCGGCCAGGCCCCGCAGATCGAGCAGATCCAGGACGTGGTGGAGCAGACGCTGATCGCCGCCAACCACCTGAAGACCGCGCGCGCCTACATCGTCTACCGCGAAAAGCATGCGGCCCTGCGCCGCGGCCGCCAGACCGTGGTGGACGTGGAAGCCTCCATGGGCGAATACCTCTCGCGCTCGGACTGGCGCGTCAACGCCAACGCCAACCAGGGCTATTCGCTGGGCGGCCTCATCCTCAACGTGGCCGGCAAGGTCACCGCCAACTACTGGCTGTCGCACGTGTACACGCCCGAGATCGGCGAGGCGCACCGCAGCGGCGACCTGCACATCCACGACCTCGACATGCTCTCCGGCTACTGCGCCGGCTGGTCGCTGCGCACGCTGCTGCACGAGGGCCTCAACGGCGTGCCGGGCAAGGTGGAAGCGGCGCCGCCGAAGCACATGTCGTCCGCGGTCGGCCAGGTGGTCAACTTCCTGGGCACGCTGCAGAACGAATGGGCGGGGGCGCAGGCCTTCTCCTCCTTCGACACCTACATGGCGCCCTTCATCCGCAAGGACGGCATGACGTACGCGCAGGTGCGCCAGTGCATCCAGGAGCTGGTGCACAACCTGAACGTGCCTTCGCGCTGGGGCACGCAGACCCCGTTCACCAACCTCACCTTCGACTGGACCTGCCCCGAGGACCTGAAGGAGCAGGTGCCGGTGATCGCGGGCGAGGAGATGCCCTTCACCTACGGCGAGCTCGAACCCGAGATGGACCTGATCAACCGGGCCTTCATCGAGGTGATGACCGAGGGCGACGCCAAGGGCCGCGTGTTCACCTTCCCGATTCCGACCTACAACATCACGCCCGACTTCCCCTGGGAATCGGAGAACGCGATGCGCCTGTTCGAGATGACCGCGAAGTACGGACTGCCCTACTTCCAGAACTTCATCAACTCCGAGCTGCAGCCGAACATGGTGCGCTCCATGTGCTGCCGCCTGCAGCTGGACCTGCGCGAACTGCTCAAGCGCGGCAACGGCCTGTTCGGCAGCGCGGAGCAGACCGGCAGCATCGGCGTGGTCACCGTCAACTGCGCGCGCCTGGGTTACCTGCACCGGGGCGACGAGCCGGGCCTGCTGCGGGCGCTCGATCGCCTGCTCGACCTGGGCAAGGAAAGCCTGGAGACCAAGCGCAAGCTGATCCAGCGCCTGATGGACCAGGGCCTGTTCCCTTACACCAGGCGCTACCTGGGCACGTTGCGCAACCACTTCTCCACGCTGGGCGTCAACGGCATCAACGAGATGGTGCGCAACTTCAGCGGCGGCGCGCACGACATCACCAGCGCCTGGGGCGAGGCCTTCGCGCTGCGCCTGCTCGATCACGTGCGCGGGAAGATCGTCGCCTTCCAGGAGGAAACGGGGCACCTGTACAACCTGGAGGCGACCCCGGCCGAAGGCACCACCTACCGCTTCGCCAGGGAAGACCGCAAGCGCTGGCCCGACATCCTGCAGGCCGGCACCGACGCGCAGCCCTACTACACGAACTCGTCGCAGCTGCCGGTGGGCTTCACCGACGACCCCTTCGAGGCAATGGCGCGCCAGGAGCCGCTGCAGTCCAGGTACACCGGCGGCACCGTGCTGCACCTGTACATGGGCGAGCGCCTCTCCAGCGCCGAGGCTTGCCGCACCCTGGTGCAGCGCGCGCTGACGAAGTTCCGGCTGCCCTACATCACGGTCACGCCCACCTTCTCGATCTGCCCCACGCACGGCTACCTGCAGGGCGAGCACGCGTTCTGCCCGAAGTGCGACGAGGAGCGGCTGGCCCGCAAGCGCGCCGGCCTGGCCGCCGTCGCCTGAACCATCAACCCCGAGGAGAAGAAACCATGAACGTTCCGGCATCCGCCAACGAGGCAGCCTTCATCGCCTGCACGACCGAACTGGCCGACGACGAGCGCCAGCCCTGCGAGGTGTGGACCCGCGTGATGGGCTACCACCGCCCGGTGGCGAGCTTCAACACCGGCAAGAAGGGCGAGCACCAGGAGCGCCAGTTCTTTGCCGAGCGGCTCTGAGGCCTTGCGCATCGGCGGGCTGACCCGCTGGACCAGCATCGACTTCCCCGGCCGGCTGGCGACCGTGGTGTTCCTGCAGGGTTGCCCCTGGCGCTGCGGCTATTGCCACAACCCGGAGCTGCTGGATGCTACCCGCGAAGGCTGGCTGTCCTGGGCCGAGGTGCGCAATTTCCTCGCGGGCCGGCGCGGCCTGCTCGATGGCGTCGTGTTCTCCGGCGGCGAGCCGACGCTGCAGGCCGGCCTCGGCGAAGCGCTCGATGAAGTGCGGGCCATGGGCTTCGCCACGGCGCTGCACACCGGCGGCATGTACCCCGACCGCCTGGCGCAGCTGCTGCCGCGCCTCGACTGGGTGGGCCTGGACATCAAGGGGCCGTGGGACCGCATCGACGCGATCACCCAGTCGCGCGGAAGCGCCGAACGTGTGCAGGCCTCGCTGGGCCACCTGTTCGACAGCGGCGTCACCTTCGAATGCCGCACGACCTGGCACGAGGGGCTGTTCGGCGTGCCGGAGCTGCACGGGTTGGCGAGCGATCTTGCGGGGCTGGGGGTGGAGCGCTGGGCGCTGCAGGAATGCCGCGGCGGTGGCAACACGGCGGTGACGGTCGCCGACCTGGCCGCGCTCGGGGAGCGCTTCGGCTCGTTCGTCTACCGCGCGGCGTAGCGAACGCCCCGCGCCGTCAGACGGCCTTGCCGGGCTTTCCCCGCCGCGGCGCACCCAGCTTCTTCTGCGTCAGGAACATCTGCGCCGCCGCCGGATAGGCGAGCGCATGCAGGGCCAGGGTCAGCAGCGCCCAGCCGTTGAAGCCGCGGCTGGCGGTCCCCAGGAAGAACAGGCCCAGCCACGGCACCACGATGAGCGCGGTGTAGATCCAGAGGTAGCGGCCGCGCTCCTGCGGCGTCGGCGCCCGGCCCACCACCTTGAGGAACCAGGCCATGGCGAAGGCGGCCGCGCCCAGGGCGATGCCGATGGTGACGTACATGCCCTGGAGCTTGAGCACCAGCCGCAGCAGCACGTTGAGCCCGAGCACCAGGAAGGCGGCACAGAGCGCGATCAGCACGACGCGCGCCGGGCGGTCCGGGGTTGCAGCCTCGGTGTGCTGCGGTGCCTGGTCGCGCCCCGATTCAGCCGTCGCCCGCCCCTGGCCCTGCGCGGCCAGCAGCCGGTCGCGGTACTCGTTCATCGTGTCGCACAGTTCTTCCAGCGCCACCTTGTACTGCTTGCCGATCACGAGGTCGGCACCGGTCATGCCGCGCCCCACGCTCTGCTTGCCGGTGTGCGGCAGGTAGTTGACGGCGATCATCTTCACGCGGCGCAGCTCGCCGACCTGCAATGGCTCGATCTCGTCCCAGCGCACCCGCTTGCGCTGGAAGACGGAAGCGATCTCGAAGCCCTTGCGGCCCAGGGTGAGCGTGGCACCGACCGTGGCGTTCACGGCGCACATCAGCGCCACCGCCCCGAGCATCAGGGCGAGGCCCCAGGTCACCAGGGGGTTCTTTTCCGGCAGGACGAAGGCGGCGAAGGCAAGGGCCGCGAACAGGACCGCCGCGAGGGCTGCCTTGATGCGGCTGGCGTGGTAGACGGCGGCTTGGGACATACAGCGGTTCGTTATAGCAGTGCTCCTGCGTCCAGGGCCCCCGCGCAAGACCGCACCTTCCCGTCCGGACCCGCTCCGGCGCGCGAATGTCGCGGCCGTGCCGGGATTTCGCAACGCTAGGAATCGTCCTAGGCCGCATCGGCCTGCGCGCGGCCGAATCTGGGACGCGTCCGAGCCTTCGTTTCAGCCGCCGCCGATGTTCGGCACCGGCCTGCGCCGCGATGATTCGAGCCATGACATCGACGAGCCCTTCCGTGAAAGCCTTCCTCGCCGAGGACTCCGGCCTGATCCGCGAGCGCCTGCAGGCCGCCCTGGGCGCCGCCCGCATCACCGTGGTCGGCCAGGCCGGCACGCCTGGC
Source organism: Ramlibacter sp. (assembly GCA_022844525.1). Lineage (GTDB taxonomy): Bacteria > Pseudomonadota > Gammaproteobacteria > Burkholderiales > Burkholderiaceae_C > Ramlibacter. Next base: position 16,693 of record JALHLO010000029.1, on the reverse strand, counting down.
GCCTGCATCAGCGGCATCCTGGATTCGCGCCCCGACGTGGTGGTGCTGGACATCCAGCTGGACGGCGGCAGCGGGCTGGAAGTGCTCCAGGCGGTGCGCTCCGAGGAGCCCGGCGTCGCCTTCGTGGTCTTCAGCAGCCACGCCGCCCCGGTCTACCGCAAGCGCTACCTGCAGGAAGGCGCCGTGCGCTTCCTCGACAAGAGCACCGAGTTCGAGCAGCTGGCCCGCGCCGTGGCCAGCGCCGCCCGCCGTCCCGTCCACTGAGAACAAGAGAGACCCCGCCATGCAAACCTCCCTGCACCAAACCGTTCCCGCCGCCCCGGTCCGCTTCGTCCCGCGCACGCAGCGCATCGACCTCGACGGCACCCCCGCGCCGCTGAAGACCCAGTGCTCCACCTGCCACCTCAAGGACCTGTGCCTGCCCTGCGGCCTGACCGGCTCGGACGTGGAACGCCTGGACGGCCTGAAGTTCGCCCGCCGCCGCGTCAAGGAAGGCCAGGCCCTCTACCACGAGGGCGAGAAGTTCCAGTTCATCTACGCGGTGCGCAGCGGCACCTTCAAGTCGCACCTGACCCTCAAGGACGGCCGCGAGCAGGTCACCGGCTTCCAGATGGCCGGCGAGCTGCTGGGCCTGGACGGCCTGGCCTCCGGCAAGCATGCGAGCAGCGCCATGGCGCTGGAAGACGCCGAGATCTGCGCGATCCCCTACGCCCACCTGAGCGAGCTGGCCACCGGCAGCCCGGACCTGCAGCACGTGATCTCCCGCCTGATGAGCCGCGAGATCGTGCGCGAGCACAGCCTGATGATGCTGCTGGGCAGCATGAACGCCGAGGAGCGCCTGGCGGCCTTCCTGCTGAACATCTCGCAGCGGATGAAGGCCCGCGGCTACTCGGCCAGCGAGTTCCACCTGCGCATGTCGCGTGCCGAGATCGGCAGCTACCTGGGCATGAAGCTGGAAACGGTCAGCCGCACCTTCTCCGCCTTCGCGCAGCAGCGGCTGCTGGAAGTGGACAAGAAGCACGTGCGCCTGAGCGACCTGGACGCGCTGCAGGAAGCGTTCGACCGGCGCGGGCACTGACGAGGCGTCAGCGTCCCTTTGCGCAAGGCGGTGGATGTCGCGGGCGCCTGCTTCCTAGCGCTTGCGGGCCGGATCTTCCAGCTCGGCCTGCACGCTCGCGCTCCAGCCGTGCGCCCCGGCGGGCGGCTGCGACTGGCTCACGCCCAGCTCCAGCTGCATGACGGCTTCCCGGATCTCGCCCAGCACCTCGGGGGTGCGCAGGCTCTGCGACGCGTGGACCCACAGCCCGCCGAAGTAGCTCACGTCCGTCAGCCACATGGTTTCCAGTGCCTGGCGGGTCTTGGCTTCCAGCAGGGGCAGGGCCACGAGCAGCCGCAGCGAGGTGCGCGGTTCCCAGCGCACCAGGCGCACCATGCCCAGGTAGATGTTGCGGCCGTCCTTCATGGCGCCGGCGGGCCGGACCTCCACCTCCACCGTCTCCATGGAGATGCCCAGCCGGGTCAGCTGCGCCCGCACCAGTTCCTCGTACTCGCGCTCGAGCCCCTCGCCGGCGGCCTGCGAGCTTCCGTACTCGGTGTGGACGGGATCGCCGTCCTTCTTCGGTCGTTTGCCTAGGATCATCTGGGTGTGCGTCACGCCTCATCGCAGGGCCCCTGCGCGTGGGCAGCTCGACTTTAGTGCCCCGCTGCCGCCCGGCCGCCTGTCAGGGAGGCCAACGGCGGGAATGTGTGGCGGCAGAGTGACGTTTCGCCCTTTTTCGGCCCGCCTCCAGCCGAAAATTCAAGCGCTGCGCCGGAACTCCCCCGGACTCACCCCCACCCATTCGCGAAACGCCCGCGCGAAGCTCTTCTCGTTGCGAAAGCCCACGGCCGCCGCCACCTGCTTGACCGGCTTGTCCGTCCGATAGAGCAGGTCCTTCGCGCGCTCCAGCCGCACTTCGTCCTTCAGCTGCTGCAGGCTGGCGCCTTCCTCCTTGAGCTGGCGGTGCAGCGTGCGCGGCGACACGTGCAGCAAGCCGGCCAGCGCCTCGGCGCTGTGGCTGCGCTCCGGGTGCGCGGCCAGCGCCTGCCGCACCTGCGGCACCAGCAGGCGGTCGCGCCGGTACTGCAGCACCGTGATCGCCAGCGCGCGCTGCAGCATCTGCGCCAGCGCCTTCTCGTCGCGGCGCAGCGGCAGCTTCAGGTACCGCGCGTCGAAGCGGATGCCGGCCGCGGCCGCATCGAAGGCAAGCGGCCCGGGAAACATGTGCGGGTAGGCGTCCGCGTGCGGGGGCGCCGGAAAGGGGAAGAAGGCCTCCTGCAGCGGGATGCGGGAATCGACGTACCAGCAGGCCAGGCCGTGGATGTTGCGCAGGATGAAGGCGATGCTCAGCTCGCGCACCTCGCGCGGCAGCGGGCGCGGCTCCTCGAGCGTGATGACCGCGGAGGAGCCGGAAGCCGTGAGGGTCAGGCGGATGTCGTCGGTGAGCAGGCCGTGGTGGCGGCACCAGCGCTTGAGCGCCACGCCGAGGTCGGGCGCCGTCAGCGAGGCGCGCGCCAGCATGCCGTAGCTGCCCCAGGGGATGCGCCGTGTGAAGGCCCCCAGGCCCTCGTCGTCCAGTTCCTGCATCGCCGCGCCGGAGAGGACTTCCATCTGGCGCGCCGTGATCCGCCTGTCCTCCTGGCGCAACTGGGCGTGCGTGATGCGGGCAAGCCCGAGTGCGGCGTCCGGCGCAAGCTGGCGGCGCTCGTAGGCGGCGACGATCGCCCGCGCGAAGGCCATGGGAGTCTCGGCCGCCGGCGCGGCGGGCGCGCGGCGGGATGCGGCAGTCATGGCCGCCGAGTGTGGCCGAGGGCGGCAGGATATGCAACCTCCGCCGGCCGCCGGCGGCCGGACCTAGTCGCTGGTCGCGACCGGGAGTCCCCGGGAATCCCACTCGGGCAGGCCCCCGCGCAGCCAGTACACGGTGCGGAAACCCTGCGCCACCGCCGCCTTCGAGGCCTTGTACGACTTCCAGCACTCGGCGCCGTTGCACGAGAAGATGTGCGGCTTGGCCTTGTCCAGCTTGCCGGCGGCGCCGAAGTCGTCCATGGCCGCGTCGTACGCGGTGTCCTTCGGGCTCTTCTCCACGTAAGGCGCCAGCACGGCCCCGGCGATGTGCTTCTGGTTGAACTCCTTGGCCGAGCGCACGTCGACCATGATGGCGCCCTGCCTCATCAGCTGGCCGGCTTCCTCGGCCGACACCATCTTCACGCCCGGCAGCTGCGCGGGCGTGAAGTGGCCCAGGCCGGCGACGTAGGCATACGGGGTGGCGTCCGGGAAGGCCTTGAGCGTGTTCATGCCGCTGCCGGAGCTTTCGGCCCATTGCGCCAGCCGGTCCTGCAGCGGCTGCGGCACGGTCTTCTTGACCAGCACGCCCAGGCCCGCCGGCACGGGCTTGGACTCCAGCAGCACCCGGTACTTGCCGCCCTTGTCCGCCGCCCACTTCTCGTATTCGGCCTTGCGCGTCACGGTCGCCTCGGTCACGCCCATCTCCAGGGCCACCAGGCCGGCGCCCGAGGTCTTCTGGTACTCGACCGACTTCAGCTCCTTCAGCGACAGGCCGTGCTCGTTCAGGAGGCCCTTGGCCATGTACGAGTAGATGGAGTCCTGCTGCGGCAGGTACAGCCGCGCGCCCTTGAGCCGGGGCACCGCATCGACCTCCTTCGTGGACACCAGCACGAAGGTCTCCAGCTGGCCGCTGTCGGCCAGCAGCCGGTAGCCGTGCGCCAGCCCCGAGGCCGCCACCTGCACCGGCACGATGTAGATGTCGTACTCGCCGGTGCGCGTGGATCGCAGCACGTCGGCGAAGTTGGTGCTGCGGTCCACCCGCACCGGCAGCTTGAGCGCCCTGGCCAGGCCGGCGCTCAGGTCCGTGTAGAGGGTGCCGAGTCCCCGGTCCGTGACGGAGGGGTCGACCGCCACCATGGCGGCGTACTGGGCGTGGGCCGGCGGGGCGAGCAGCGCCGCCGAGGCGAGCAGGGCGGTGGCGGCGGTGGCCGCGCGGGCCAGTGCGTTGCCGGGAAGGAACCTGGGCATGCCGTTCTCCTTCAGGAAGGGACCGCCGTTTCAGGCGTTCACTTAGGCAAGTCTGTAACTGATCCAGCGAATACTCAAGGGGGCCGACCCCGGACCGTTGCGAAATGGCCGTAGCGGGTTTCGTGCTTTTGGCAGCATTTGCAACCTGGAGGACAGCCGCGGCGCGGCGCGGTTGCCTAACCTGCCGGCTGGCGCGGTATCGTGGCAAGCGCCGCGCCGCCTCCCGCGAGGGGAAAGAAAGAGCCCATGCCCATCCTGGAAACCCAACTCAATCCCCGCTCCGCCGACTTCCAGGCCAACGCGGCCGCCATGCAGGGGCTGGTGGACGACCTCAACGCGCAGGTGGCGCTGCACGCCGCCGGCGGCGGCGAGGCCGCGCGCAGGAAGCACGAGGCGCGCGGCAAGCTGCCGCCGCGCGAGCGGGTGCAGATGCTGCTGGACCCCGGCACCCCCTTCCTGGAGATCGGCCCGCTGGCCGCGCACGGCATGTACCTGGAGAAGGACGGCGTGATGGCGGCGCCCTGCGCCGGGATGATCGCCGGCATCGGCCGCGTCAGCGGCGTCGACTGCATGGTCGTGTGCAACGACGCCACGGTGAAGGGCGGCACCTACTACCCGATGACGGTGAAGAAGCACCTGCGGGCCCAGGAGATCGCCGCGCAGAACCGCCTGCCCTGCATCTACCTGGTGGACTCGGGCGGCGCCAACCTGCCGAACCAGGACGAGGTGTTCCCCGACCGCGACCACTTCGGCCGCATCTTCTTCAACCAGGCCAACCTGTCGGCGCAAGGCATCGCCCAGATCGCGGTGGTGATGGGGTCCTGCACCGCCGGCGGCGCCTACGTGCCGGCGATGAGCGACGAGACCATCATCGTCAAGGAGCAGGGCACCATCTTCCTGGGCGGCCCGCCGCTGGTGAAGGCGGCCACCGGCGAGGTGGTGAGCGCGGAAGACCTCGGCGGCGGCGACGTGCACACGCGCCTGTCCGGGGTGGCCGACCACCTGGCGATGAATGACGAACACGCGCTCGCGCTCGCGCGCGCGGCGGTGGCCACGCTCAACCGCGGCAAGGAGCCGCCGGTGCAGCTGCGCAAGCCGCAGCCGCCGAAGTACGAGGGCCGCGAGCTGTACGGCGTGATCCCCACCGACGCGCGCAAGCCCTTCGACGTGCGCGAGATCATCGCCCGCATCGTCGACGGATCGGAGTTCCACGAGTTCAAGGCGCGCTACGGCACCACGCTGGTGTGCGGCTTCGCGCACATCGAGGGCATGCCGGTGGGCATCGTCGCCAACAACGGCATCCTGTTCTCCGAGTCGGCGCAGAAGGGCGCGCACTTCATCGAGCTGTGCTGCCAGCGCAAGGTGCCGCTGGTGTTCCTGCAGAACATCACCGGCTTCATGGTGGGGCGCAAGTACGAGAGCGAGGGCATCGCCCGCCACGGCGCCAAGATGGTGACGGCGGTCGCCACCGCCAGCGTGCCCAAGTTCACGGTGATCATCGGCGGCAGCTACGGCGCCGGCAACTACGGCATGTGCGGCCGCGCCTATTCGCCGCGCTTCCTGTGGATGTGGCCCAGCGCGCGCATCTGCGTGATGGGGGCCGAGCAGGCCGCCAGCGTGCTGGCCACCGTCAAGCGCGACGGCATCGAGTCGCGCGGCGGCCAGTGGAGCGCCGAGGAGGAGTCGGCCTTCAAGCAGCCGATCCTGGACCAGTTCGGGCGGCAGTCGCATCCCTACTACTCCAGCGCGCGCCTGTGGGACGACGGCGTGATCGATCCCGCCGACACGCGCCGCGTGCTGGCGCTGGGTCTGTCGGCGGCGATGAACGCGCCGATCGGCGAGCCGAAGTTCGGCGTGTTCCGGATGTGATGCGGTGAGCAACGTCTCCATCCACGACACGACCGAAGCCGCGCCGGCCTGGCAGCAATTCCATGGCGGCACGAGCTACATCCGCGAGACGGCGGCGGAGCGCCGCTGGCGCGATGCTTGCGTGCTGGCGATCGGCGCGCCACCGAAGCCGTGCTCGAAGAAAGGACCAAGCGCTACCGACCATTGGCGAAAAAAAGTAACGGCATGTTCATGGTGCCCGATGCTGGGGGGGAATCCCCCCAACCCTGGGGCACCGTCCCCCATGGATGAACGCCTGCTTGCGTACACAGGCCTCTGTACGCGGCTTCACAAGGGGCCCGGTCTTCGCTCGCGGCGCTGGCACGCGTGTTGCCCGTCTCATCACGCAGAAGGCGCGGCATGGCGCAGATGCGTCCATGCTCCACGCGCCGGAAGCGCCCCAAGCGTCAACGAAGCAAAGGAATCATGATGAGCCAGTGGAACAGAGGCAAAGGACAAATGATGAGCCAGTGGGACAGAGCTTTCCGGGCTTTGCTCGCCACGGCGGCGATTGCCGCCGCCCAGCCTGCGGCGGCGGTGGACGCGGTGGCGACGCCGCTGCCCGCGCCGGTCACCGACAGCCAGGTGAAGATCGGCCCGCGCAGCCTCACGCTGCCGCCGGGACAGTGGACGCTCGTCGCCCGCTCCGAGGGGCACGTGAAGAACGGCACGCAGGTCGCGCAGACCCACTTCACCGTCTACGCGATGCAGGCGGAGGCCGGTGCCCTGCGGGCAGGCGTGATCACGCGGCTGCCGACCCACAGCGCGCGGGTGGACGCAGCGAGCGACGGACCTTGCATGGCCCCCGACGGCTCGTACGCGGGCCTGCTGCACCGCCAGGATTTCGAGGCGGGGCGGCACTGCCTGCTGGTCTTCAGGCACCGCTCGCACCTGCAGGGCCGCAACCTCGATCCGTTCCTGGCGCAGGCTGCCGACTCGGGCGTGACGAGCAACGGCCCGGTCTACGAGTTCTCCTACGCCCGCTACGCCAGCAACGACTTCGGCTGGGTGCGCGTCATCGTGCCCGTGTCGACCTTCGGCAGCCAGGCCGCCGCGGTCGCCTGGGCGCAGCAACTCCCACCCGCGCTGGGCGAGCTGCTGGAACACCGCACCACGCAGGCCGTGCTGCCTGCCCTTCCGAACGGGAGCCACTGACCTGCATGGAACATGTGCGGCTCCGGTTCGAGGGCGGCGTCGAGTCGGTGACGCTCGATCGCCCCGAGGTGCGCTGCGTCGCGCTGGCGGGCCATTGCACCGCCTTTCGCGCGGGCGCCGGCCTGGACTGGATGCCGCACATGGCGGGCTACACGCGCGACCAGAACCTCGAGGATGCGTGCGGCTCGCGCGCATGCTCGAGGTGGTCTTCCACCGGGCGAGCGACGCGGGTCGCGAAGGCGTCCGGTCCTTCCCGGGCCAGCGCAAGCCCGACCGGTTCGCGGGGGCCTGAACTCTGAGCAACGTCTCCGTCTACGACACACCCGAGCACGAGCTGCTGCGCGAGCAGGTCGCGCGCTTCATTGCCCGCGAGGTCGAGCCGCACGGCCCCTCATGGGAGGAGCAGGGCTTCGTGCCGCGCGAGGTGCTGCGCCGCATGGGCGCGGCCGGGATGCTGGGGCTGATGTTCGAGCCGGCGTACGGCGGCGGCGGTGCCGATGCGCTCGCCAACCTGGTGTTTGCCGAGGCGCTGTCGCAGTCCACCTTCGCCGGCTTCATCATCACCGTGCTGGTCCACACCGACATGGCCGGGCCCCACCTGCACCACGCGGGCAGCCCGGCGCAGAAGGAAAAGTACCTGCGGCAGGTGACGGCGGGCGAGAAGATCTGCGCCGTGGCGATCACCGAGCCGGGCGCCGGGTCGGACGTGGCCGGCATCCGCACCAGCGCGCGGCGCGACGGCGATCACTGGGTGCTCGACGGCACCAAGATGTTCATCACCAACGGCGTGCATGCCGACCTGTACTTCGTCGCGGCCAAGTCGGGTCCGGGCAGGCGCGAGGTGTCGATGTTCATCGTGGAGAAGGGCACGCCCGGCTTCAGCGTCGGCCGGGCGCTGAAGAAGACCGGCTGGCTGTCCTCGGACACGGCCGAACTGGTGTTCGACAACGTGCGCATCCCGGCCGGCAACCTGCTGGGCGAGGAAGGCAAGGGCTTCTATTCGGTGATGAAGAACTTCCAGACCGAGCGCATCGCGCTGGCCGCGATGGCCGTGGGGCACTGCCAGCAGGCGCTGAAGCTCACGCTCGATCACGTGCGGCAGAGGCAGGCCTTCGGCGCCGTGCTGTGGGACCAGCAGGTCATCCGCCAGCGCCTGTCGATGCTGGACGCGAAGACGCGCGCAGCGCGGCAGTTCATGTACCACTGCGCCTGGCGCGTGACGCAAGGCCACGACATCGTGCAGGATGTGTCCATGCTCAAGGCGCTCACCGGCGAGCTCGTCAACGAAGTCGTGCAGGCCTGCCAGCAATTCCATGGCGGCATGGGCTACATCCGCGAGACGGCGGTGGAGCGCCTGTGGCGCGACGCGCGGGTGCTGGCCATCGGCGGCGGCGCCACCGAAGTCATGCTGGAAGAAGCGGCCAAGCGTTACTGAAGCAGGGGGAAGGACGATGAACGCAACTGTCAGGGGATTCCAGGCGCTGCTCGCCGCGGCGGTGATCGCCGTCGCGCAGCCGGTGGCCGCGGTGGACGCGGTCGCGGCGAAGCTGCCGGCGCCGGTGGCGGACGGCCGGGTGACGATCGGCGCGCGCAGCCTCGCGCTGCCGCCGGGCCAGTGGACGCTGGTCGCCCGCTCCGAGGGCCACGTCAAGAAAGGCGTCGACAATGCGGCGACCCACTTCACCGTGTACGCGATGGAGGCCGAAGGCGGCACGATGCGGACGGGCGTGATCACCCGGCTGCCGGTCAGGACGATCCCCATGGACAGCTGGAACGAGGAGCCCTGCAACCACGGCGAAGGCATGTTCCTGGGCCGGCTCCACGGCCAGGACTTCGGGGAACCGGGCCGGCAATGCCTGGAGGTGTACAAGCACCGCACGCATCTGTCCGGCCGCAACCTCGATGCCTTCTCCCGCCAGGCGCGCGACGGGGCCGCCGCCGCGGGCGTGAAGCTGCAGGGGCCGTTCTACGAGTTCTCCTATGGCCGCTTCGTGCCCAAGGACTTCGGGTGGGTGCGCGTGGTCGTGCCCGCATCGACGTTCGCTACCGACGCCGACGCGATCGCCTGGGCGCGCAAGCTCCCGGACGCCCTGCGCGCCTTGTTCGAGCATCGTGCCACCGAGGCCGTGCTGCCTGCCCTGCCCAAGAAGAGTTCCTGAGCCCCCATGAAACACCTGCAACTCCACTTCGACCGCGGCGTCGAGACCGTCACGCTCGACCGGCCCGACGTGCGCAACGCCTTCAACGACGAGGTCATCGCCGAACTGACCGCGGTGTTCGCCGAGCTCGGCAAGCGCGACGAGGTGCGCTGCGTGGTGCTGGCCGGCAACGGGCCGGCCTTCTGCGCCGGCGCCGACCTGAACTGGATGAAGCGCATGGCCGGCTTCACGCGCGAGGAGAACATCGAGGACGCGTCGCGGCTGGCGCGCATGCTGGAAGTGATCTTCCACTGCCCCAAGCCGACCATCGCGAAGGTACAGGGCGACGTCTACGCCGGCGGCACCGGCCTGGTCGCGGCCTGCGACATCGCGGTGTCGGTGGACACGGCGCAGTTCTGCCTGAGCGAAGTGCGGCTGGGGCTGATCCCGGCCACGATCAGCCCCTACGTGATCCGCGCCATGGGCACGCGCGCGGCGCACCGCTGGTTCCTGACCGCGGAACGCTTCGGCGCGGCCGAGGCCCTGCGCATCGGTTTCTTGCACGAGGTGGTGAAGGCGGAAGAACTGGATGCCAGGACCTCGGAGATCGCGCAGGCCCTGGTGAACGCCGGGCCGGAAGCGGTGAAGGCCTGCAAGAAGCTGCTGCACGACGTGGCCGGCCAGGAGATCAGCGCCGGGCTGGTGCGCCGCACGGTGGAAGGCATCGCGGACATCCGCGCCAGCGACGAAGGCCGCGAAGGCATCCAGTCCTTCCTGGGCAAGCGCAAACCGAACTGGTTGCCGGGGTCCTGAAGTGTTCGAGTCGCTCGGCAACCTGGTCGACGCGCCGCAGCTGCTGGCGCTGGCGGCCGCGCTCGGCTGGGCGAGCGGCTTCCGCCTGTACGCGGCGGTCTTCCTGGCGGGCCTGGCGGGCTGGCTGGGGTGGGTGCCGCTGCCGCCGGGGCTGCAGGTGCTGCAGCACCCGGGCGTGCTGTTCGCCAGCGGCTTCATGCTGTTCGCCGAGTTCTTCGCCGACAAGATCCCCTTCGTCGATTCGATGTGGGATGCGGTGCACACGGTGATCCGCATTCCGGCCGGCGCGGCGCTGGCCGCGGGCGCGCTGGGCGCGAGCGGCGAGGCCTGGACCTGGGTCGCGGCGATCCTGGGCGGCAGCCTGGCCGCCACCAGCCACGCGACCAAGATGACGACGCGCGCCGCCGTCAATACGTCGCCCGAGCCCTTCTCCAACGTGGCGGTCTCGCTGCTGGAGGACGGGCTGGTGGTCTTCATGCTGTGGCTGGCGGCCACGCATCCGCTGGTCTTCGCGGTGGTGCTGGTGGCCAGCATCGTGCTCGCGGTGATCCTTCTCGTCGTGCTCGTGAAGTTCCTGCGCAAGGTGGTGCAGGGCGTGGGCGAATTCTTCAAGGGGCGGCCTCTGCCGCGGGAGCTGGGTTGATGTTCAGGAAAATCCTCATCGCGAACCGGGGCGAGATTGCATGCCGGGTGGCCGCGACCGCGCGCCGCATGGCGATCAAGACGGTGGCCGTGTATTCCGACGCCGACGCGCACGCCAAGCACGTGCAGGCCTGCGACGAGGCCGTGCACATTGGCGGCAGCGCGCCCAAGGACAGCTACCTGCGCTGGGAGCGGATCATCGAGGCGGCCCGGGCGACCGGCGCGCAGGCGATCCACCCGGGCTACGGCTTCCTGAGCGAGAACGAGGGCTTCGCGGCGGCGTGCGCGGAAGCGGGGCTGGTGTTCATCGGCCCGCCGGCCTCGGCGATCCAGGCGATGGGCCTGAAGGCCGAATCCAAGCAGCTGATGGAAAAGGCGGGCGTGCCGCTGGTGCCCGGCTACCACGGGGCCAACCAGGATGCCGAACTGCTGCAGCGCGAGGCCGACCGCATCGGCTACCCGGTGCTGATCAAGGCCAGCGCGGGCGGCGGCGGCAAGGGCATGCGGGCCGTGGAGAAGGCGGAGGACTTCGCCGCCGCGCTCGCGTCCTGCCAGCGCGAGGCGCGCAACAGCTTCGGCGACGAGGCCGTGCTGGTGGAGAAGTACGTCACCCGGCCGCGCCACATCGAGATCCAGGTGTTCGGCGACACGCAGGGCAACTACGTGTACCTGTTCGAGCGCGACTGCTCGGTGCAGCGCCGCCACCAGAAGGTGCTGGAGGAAGCGCCCGCGCCCGGCATGACCGAGGCGATGCGCCGCCGCATGGGCGAGGCCGCGGTGGCCGCCGCGCGGGCGGTGAAGTACGTCGGCGCGGGGACGGTGGAGTTCATCGTCGAACAGCGGCACGGCGAGATGAACTTCTTCTTCATGGAGATGAACACCCGCCTGCAGGTGGAGCACCCGGTCACCGAGGCGATCACCGGCCTGGACCTGGTCGAATGGCAGCTGCGTGTGGCCGCCGGCGAGCCGCTGCCGCTGCGCCAGGAAGACCTGCGCATCCACGGCCATGCCATCGAGGCGCGCATCTGCGCCGAAAACCCGGACAACAACTTCCTGCCCGCCACCGGCACGCTGCACGTGTACCGCAAGCCGCCCGCCACCGCCTTCCAGCGCGGCACCGTGCGCGTGGATGACGGCGTGCGCGAGGGCGACGCGATCCCGCCCTTCTACGATTCGATGATCGCCAAGCTGATCGTGCACGGCGCCACGCGCGAGGAGGCGCTGGCGCGGCTGGACGACGCGCTGGCCGCGACCCACATCGTCGGCCTGGCCACCAACGTGCAGTTCCTGCGCCAGGTGGTGCGCAGCCGCTCCTTCGCGCAGGCGGACCTGGACACGGCGCTGATCCAGCGCGAGGCGGCGGTGCTGTTCCACCAGCAGCCGGTGGGCTTCGAACTGGCGGCGGCCTGCGCCGTGGCCCGGACCCTGGTCGATGAACGCGCGCAGGCGGGCGACGACCCGTTCAGCCGCCGCGACGGCTGGCGCTCGCACGGCACCGGCGTGCGGCGGCTGGAGTTCGACTTCCATGGCCGCCACACGAAGGCGGAACTGCTCACGCTGCACGACGGCGCGCTGATGCTGGCCGTCGAGGGGCAGCCGGCGCCGCTGGCCTTCCGCGCCGCGGGCGATGTGATCGAGGTGCGCTACGGCGGGCAGCACACACGCGCGGTGGTGTACACGCAGGGCGAGACGGACCACGTCTTCACCGCCGCCGGCGCCGCGCAGATCGTGTCGATCGACCTGCTGGCGCACGCCGGCGACCACGCCGCCGAAAGCGGGCGCCTGACCGCGCCCATGCCGGGCAAGGTGGTGTCCTTCTCGGTGAAGGCCGGCGACCAGGTGCGCAAGGGCCAGCCGCTGGCCGTGATGGAGGCGATGAAGATGGAGCACACCATCGCCGCGCCGGCGGACGGGACGGTGGCGGAGGTGCTGTATGCGCCGGGGGACCAGGTGGCGGAGGGGGCGGAGCTGTTGAAGCTGGCGGTGTGAAGCTTGTCGCGGTTCGGGCTTCGCCGCTCACCACGACCTACGGAAGCGCGGCTCGCCCCTTCGTCGACTACATCCCCAGCCGCGGCGCCGCCTTCAACACCGCTTCCAGCTCCTGCTTCCAGAACCTCGCATTCGCCGTCGTCCCATGCCCCAGCGTCTGCTCGCTCACCGGGATCACGTAGGCGCGGCCGTTCTTCACGCGCCGGATCTCGCGGTCGAGAATGCCCAGTTCGGCCGGGTTGCGCTCGTCGTCCGCGGAGTTGATCGCCAGCAGCGTCGCCGTGATCCTCTCCAGCCCGCCCGAGGGGTTGTAGTCGGCCGAGGATTCCCACTGCAGCAGGTGGTCGTTGGCGTCGCCGTTGAAGGGGCCCTTCAACCGGGCTTCGAGCGCGGCGTCGGCCTTCTCGCGGTTGGGACCGTTGCGCATGTACGAGTGGTTGCCGCCGTTGGTGGCGGTGGCGAAGAACACCGAGGCGAACTGCAGGCTCGGCGGCTGCGTGGTGTAGTTGCCGTTGTTCCAGGCCGGGTCACGGCGGATCGATTCGGTCAGCATGCGGCGCAGCATCCAGTTGCGGCCCGACATGCCGGTGGGCAGCGAGGCCATCGGCACCGCCACGTCCATGAAGCCGGGGTACTTCTGCGCCCACATCCAGGTCTGCATGCCGCCCATGGAGTTGCCGATCACCAGCCGCAGGTGCTTGACGCCCAGGTGCTCGCGCACGAGGCGGTACTGCGCCTCCACCATGTCCTCGTAGTTGTACTTGGGGAAGGCCATGCGCAGGCCGTCGGAGGGCTTGCTGGAGCGGCCGGTGCCGATCGCGTCCGGCAGGATGATGAAGTACTTGCTTGCGTCCAGCGGCTGGCCGGCGCCGAACAGCTCGCCCGCGAAGTTCGGGTTCAGCATGGAAGCCGCCGAGCCGGTGGTCCCGTGCAGCACCAGCACCGGCTCGCCCGAGGGCTCGCCCACCGTGCTGTACGCCAGCTTCAGCTCGGGCAGCACCTGGCCGGTGTGGAAGCGGAAGTCCTTCACCGTCCAGACGCCGTGCTTCGGGGCGGGGTAGTCCGCCGCCGCGGCCTGCAAGGCGAACAGCAGCCAGGCGAACGCGAGCCAGGGGCCGCGGGGGAGGAAGCGCTTCATGTTGTCTCCTGTCTTGGTGGGGATGCAGCCGCGCCAGCTTCGCACCGCCGGCCGTCCAGCGTCAAGACTCCTCCACAATAAGGACGATGCGCATCACCGTCTGCTGTACCGACACCAAGGTCCCGCCCTGGCTGGAAGGCCTGCGCGCCGCGATTCCCGGCGCCGAGGTCGAGGAATGGCGCCCCGGCGCGCCGCAGGCCGACCACGCGGTGGTCTGGGCCCCGCCTCAGCAATTCCTCGACGAGCAGCCGCGGCTGAAGGGCATCTTCAACATCGGCGCCGGCGTCGACGCGCTGGTGAAGCTGCGGCTGCCTCCGCAGGCCGTCGTGGTGCGGCTGGACGACGCCGGGATGTCGGTGCAGATGGCCGAGTTCGTCTGCCACTACGCGATCCGCTTCTTCCGCGAGCTCGACGGCTATGAAGCCGACACCGCCGCCGGCAAGTGGAGCTTCCGCCGGCCGCGCCCGCGCGCGGACTTTCCCGTGGGCGTGATGGGCCTGGGCGTGCTGGGGCAGCGGGTGGCGCAGGCGCTCGCCGCCTTCGAGTTCCCGGTGCGGGGCTGGAGCCGCGGCGCGAAGGAAGTGGCCGGCGTGGAGTGCTTCGCCGGCACGGAGCAGTTCGATGCCTTTCTCTCCGGCACCCGCATCCTGGTGAACCTGCTGCCGCTGACGGCGGACACCGAAGGTATCCTGGAGCGCCGCACGCTGTCGCGCCTGCAGCCGGGAGGCTTCCTGATCAACGTCGCGCGCGGCGCGCACCTGGTCGACGCGGACCTGCTCGCCCTGCTCGACAGCGGCCACCTGGCCGGCGCGGTGCTGGACGTGTTCCGCGAGGAGCCGCTGCCCGCCGGCCACCCGTTCTGGAGCCACCCGAAGGTCGTGGTGACGCCGCACACCTCCGCGCGCACGCTGCGCGACGAGAGCATCGCGCAGATCGCGCGCAAGATCCGCGCGCTGGAAGAAGGAAAACCCATCGCCGGCGTGGTTGACCGGCACAAGGGATACTGAGGCCATGAAATTCCCCAGCAAGGTCAAGCTCGTCGACGTGGGCCCGCGCGACGGGCTGCAGAACGAGAAGGAGCCGGTGCCCGCCGCGGTGAAGGTCGAACTGGTGCACCGCCTGCAGGACGCGGGCCTCACCGAGATCGAGGTCACCAGCTTCGTGTCGCCCAAGTGGGTGCCGCAGATGGCGGACAACGCGGAGGTGATGGCGGGCATCCGCCGCAAGCCCGGCGTGCGCTATTCGGTGCTCACGCCCAACATGAAGGGCTTCGAGGCCGCGCTCGCGTCGAAACCGGACGAGATCGTCGTGTTCGGCGCGGCCAGCGAGGCCTTCAGCCAGCGCAACATCAACTGCTCGATCGCCGAGAGCATGGAGCGCTTCGCGCCCGTGGTGCAGGCGGCGCGGGCCAACGGCATCCACGTGCGCGGCGCGATCTCGGTGGCGGTGGGCTGCCCCTACCAGGGCGAGGTCAGCCCGGAAGGCGTGGAGCTGGTCGCGCGCCTGATGAAGGAGATCGGGGTGCAGCACTGCGGCGTGGCCGACACCATCGGCGTGGGCACGCCGCGCAAGGTGCAGGCGGCGATGGAAGCGGCGCTGAAGCACTACGCGATCGACGACCTCTCCGGCCACTTCCACGACACCTACGGCCAGGCGCTGGTGAACACCATGGCCTGCCTGGAAATGGGGATCTGGCAGTACGACGCCTCGGTCGCCGGCCTCGGCGGCTGCCCTTATGCCAAGGGCGCGACCGGCAACGTGGCCACCGAGGACGTGGTCTACATGCTGCGCGGGATGGAGATCGACACCGGCATCGACCTCGACAAGCTGATCGACGCCGGCAAGTACATCAGCGACTTCCTGGGCCGCAAGCCGAACTCGCGGGCGGCGACGGCGCTCCTGAACAAGCGGGCGGGGTAGCGCGCGTCCATGTGCGGATCTGAACTGACCTCACTGCCCGAAGGCGTGCAGCGCGTCGCGCGCGCCCTCCAGGACGCCGGCCACCCCCATGCGCCCGTGATGCTGGACGACGCCGCGCGCACCGCGCAGCAGGCCGCCGATGCGCTGGGCATCCACGTCGGCCAGATCGCCAAGAGCATCATCTTCCGGCGCAAGGCCGACGATGCCGCGGTGCTGGTCATCGCTTCCGGCGACCGCCGCGTCGACGAGAAGAAGGTCGATGCCATCGTCGGCCGCACCGGCCGCGCGGACGCCGAGTTCGTGAAGGCGAAGACCGGTTTCTCCATCGGCGGCGTGTCGCCCATCGCCCATGCGCAGGCGCCGGTGACCCTGATCGACCGCGAGCTGTTCCGCTTCGAGGAAATCTGGGCGGCGGCGGGCCATCCCCACGGCGTGTTCAGGCTGCGGCCGCAGGACCTGGAGAAGCTGACCGACGCGCCCGTGGCCGACGTGGTGCAGCCGCCCGCCGCATGAATTCGGCGCGCGAGCTGCTGCTGGAACACGCGCGCGAACTGGAGCCGGCGGGCTTCGTCCCGTCGCCCTGCATCTCCGTGTGCCGCATGGATGGGGCGACCGGATTCTGCGAAGGCTGTTTCCGCACGCTGGACGAGATCGCGTCCTGGGGCATGGCCTCGGACGACGAGAAGCGCGCGGTCTGGAGCCTGCTGGTCGAAAGGGCGCGACAGGCATGAAGCACATCACCTTCTGGTTCGACTTCATCTCCCCCTATGCCTGCCTGGCGTTCGAGAAGCTGCCGGAAGCGCTCAAGGGCCTGAGCTACGAAGTGGAGTACCGGCCCGTGCTGTTCGCCGGCCTGCTCAAGCACCACGGGCAGCTCGGCCCGGCGGAGATCGCGCCCAAGCGCGACTGGACCTACCGCCAGGTGCTGTGGCTCGC
>JALHLO010000028.1 GCA_022844525.1 Ramlibacter sp. | reverse complement strand
GTCCATCAGCGGTTGTGCCTCTGCATGAACACCAGCTTCTCGAACAGGGTCACGTCCTGCTCGTTCTTCAGCAGCGCGCCCACCAGCGGCGGGATCGCCACCTTGTCGTCCTTGCTTTGCAGCGCCTCGGCCGGGATGTCCTCGGCCACCAGCAGCTTCAGCCAGTCCAGCAGCTCGGAGGTGCTGGGCTTCTTCTTCAGGCCGGGCAGGTTGCGCACGTCGTAGAAGGTCTTCATCGCCGCGGCCAGCAGTTCCTTCTTCAGGCCGGGGAAGTGCACGTCCACGATCTGCTTCATCGTGTCGGCGTCGGGGAACTTGATGTAGTGGAAGAAGCAGCGGCGCAGGAAGGCGTCCGGCAGCTCCTTCTCGTTGTTGGAGGTGATGAACACCAGCGGGCGGTGCACGGCCCGGACCAGCTCGCGCGTCTCGTAGACGTAGAACTCCATGCGGTCCAGTTCGCGCAGCAGGTCGTTGGGGAATTCGATGTCGGCCTTGTCGATCTCGTCGATCAGCAGCGCCACCGGCCGGTCGGCCGTGAACGCCTGCCACAGCACGCCCTTGACGATGTAGTTGTGGATGTCCTTGACCTTCTCGCCGCCTTCCACGTCCTTCAGCTGCGAATCGCGCAGGCGGGAGACCGCGTCGTACTCGTACAGGCCCTGCTGCGCCTTGGTGGTGGACTTCACGTGCCACTGCAGCAGCGGCATGTCCAGCGCCTGCGCCACCTCCTCGGCCAGCATCGTCTTGCCGGTGCCCGGCTCGCCCTTGACCAGCAGGGGGCGCTTGAGGGTGATGGAGGCGTTGACGGCCAGCATCAGGTCCTGCGTGGCGACGTAGTTCTGGGAGCCTTGGAACTTCATGGGTCTGCGGGGTGGAAAGGCGGGCAGGGGAGGCCCCCTATAATCGCCGGTTGATCGAAAGAAACTGACCTTCGTCAGGGATTGTGCTCGCAAAATGAACAAGTTGTTGACCACGCTTTTTGCCCTTTCTGTCGCTTGTGCGACGGGCCTGGCCCTGGCGCAGACGGCGCCCGCTGCGGCTCCGGCCGCCCCCTCGCAGGCACCGGCTGCGGCGGCTGCCAAGCCCGCCACCCCGGCGAGCGCGAAGTCCCTGGAAGCCAAGATCGAGATGTGCGTGGGCTGCCACGGCATCGTCGGCTACCGCGCCAGCTTCCCCGAAGTGCACCGCGTTCCCAAGATCGCCGGCCAGAGCGCCAAGTACATCGCCGCGGCGCTGCAGGCGTACAAGACCGGCGACCGCAAGCACCCCACCATGCGCGGCATCGCGGAGACCCTGAGCGAGCAGGACGTCGCCGACATCGCCGCTTACTACCAGAACCTCGGCCAGGCCGGCCGCGCCCCGCTGGCCGACAAGCCCAGCCGCGAACCGAGCGCGCAGGTCGCGCTGCTGCTGCAGAAGGGCAACTGCGCCGCCTGCCACGGCGCCAACCTGTCCAAGCCGATCGACCCCAGCTACCCGAAGATCGCCGGCCAGCACGCGGACTACCTGTTCGTCGCGCTCAAGGCCTACAAGATCGAGAACAATGCGGCCCTGGGCCGCAGCAACGGCGTGATGGGCGCCATCGCCAAGCAGTTCTCCAACAACGAGCTGAAGGCGATCGCCAACTACGTGGGCTCGCTCGACGGCGAGACGGAGACGATCCCCGAGTCGCGCTTCCACCGCAACTGAAGGTCCACCGGACCGCGAAGAAAAGGCCCCGCGAGGGGCCTTTTTGCATGGGCGCGCGCTTTCAGCGGGTCGCGCGCCGCTGCACGCAGGCGACGTACGAGGGCCCGTCCGGCGGCCGGCCGGCGCGCTGGCTCTCCCACAGCATCTGGCCCAGGCATTCCATGGCCTCGTGGTGCGCGTCGTGCAGGGAGTTGCGCCTGGCCGCCAGCAGTTCCACCGCCTGCCGGATGCCGCGCGGCTGGTCGATGGAGCACTGCTCGCTGATCGACAGGTGCATGGACAGGTGCAGGAAGGGATTGGATGCGCCGTTGCCGCCGTCGTAGACCCGGGCCACGGCCGCTTCCGCGTCCGCCATGTGCTCGTCGTACTCGGGGTGCTGCTTGAGCCACTCGCTGGCCAGCGTCTCCAGCGCATCCAGCAGCTGGCCGGAGCGCGCCTTGGCGTGCACGCCGCAGAAGAAGCGGCGCACGTCTTCCTGGGACGGGTTGAACATGCGGGCAGGTTAGCACGCCACCCCGGCGGGGCCGCGCCACTGCTGGAAAGTCTGTAGAGACCGGGGGCCCATGCGCTGCCAGAATGGCCCCGCCCCGTGCCGCCTCGGCGCGGTTGAGTTTTCTTCCTCCGGAGACACACATGAAGTCCATCAAGAGCGTCCTGCTGGGCCTGCTCGCCGGCATCGGCATCGCCGTCGCCGCCAACGCCCAGAACATTTCGATTGCCACCGGCGGAACCGGCGGCGTGTATTACCCGATGGGCGGCGGCCTGGCGGCCGCGCTGTCCAAGTACGTGCCCGGCATGCAGGCCACGGCCGAAGTGACCGGCGGCTCGGTCGACAACCTCAAGCTGATCGGCACCGGCAAGCCCTACGTGGGCTTCAGCATGAGCGACGCCGCGCTCGACGCCTTCGAAGGCGAGGACAAGTTCAAGGGCAACAAGGTCCCGCTGCGCACCCTGGCCGTGCTCTACCCCAACCGCATGCACGTGGTCAGCGTCGATGGCAAGGGCGTCAACAAGCTCGCCGACCTCAAGGGCAAGCGCGTCTCCACCGGCTCGCCCGGCAGCGCGACCGAGGTGATGGCCTTCCGCATCATCGAGGCCGCCGGCATGGACAAGGACAAGGACATGAAGCGCGAGCGCCTGGGTGTCGCCGAGTCCGTCAACGCGCTGAAGGACGGCAAGATCGACGCCTTCTTCTGGGTGGGCGGCCTGCCGACCGCGGCCGTGTCCGACCTGGCCAACACGCCCGGCACCAAGATCAGGATGATCGACCACTCCGAAGTGGTGCCCGCCATGAACAAGAAGTACGGCAACCTGTACGTGCAGGACACCATCGGCAAGGACGTCTACAAGGGCATGGACGCCGACAACAAGCAGGCGACCGTGATGAACATCCTGGTGGCGCACCAGAACATGGACGACAAGACCGCCTACAACATCGTCAAGACCATCTTCGAGAAGAAGGACGACCTGGTCGCCGTGCACAAGGAAGCGGTGAACTTCAAGCTGGAGAACCAGAAGAAGGAAGCCACGCCGGTCCCGTTCCACCCCGGCGCGCTGAAGTACTTCGCCGAAAAGGGCATCAAGGTCAACTGAGGCCCACCGACGCATGACGGATCACCAGGCAGAGCGAGCGCAGCTGAGCGCCGAGATCGACGCGGCGGCGCTGCAGAAGGCCGCGGAGTACATCGAGCAGGAGGAGGGCGCGGCCAACAAGCTGCAAGGCTGGCTGGCCGCCTTCGTCACCCTGGTGGCGGTCGGAATGTCCGGATACCACCTGTACTCGGCGTACGACATCGTGCCGGCCCAGGTGCTGCGCGCGACGCACCTGGCCTTCGTGCTCTTCCTCTGCTTCCTGGTGTTTCCCGTCGCGCGGCGCTTCCGCCACCGCATCATGTGGTGGGACTGGATCGCCGCGCTGCTGGCCGTTGCGGTCACCTGGTACCTGATCCAGGGCGGCGACGACCTCACCGACCGCAACACGACGCCGCTGCCCTGGGACATCTTCTTCGGCCTGACCCTGATCGTGCTGGTGCTGGAGGCCATGCGCCGCACCTCGGGCTGGATCATGCCGTTCATCTGCACGGCTTTCCTCGCCTATGCGCTGGCGGGGCCGTGGCTGCCCGCGCCCTGGACGCACAAGGGCTACGAAGTCGGCCGCCTGGTCGGCGTGATGTACATGACGCTGGAGGGCATCTTCGGCGTGGCGCTGGACGTGTCGTCCTCGCTGATCATCCTGTTCACCATCTTCGGCGCCTTCCTGCAGTACTCGGGCGCCGGCAAGTTCTACCTCGACTTCTCCTTCTCCGCCATGGGCGGCAAGCCCACGGGCGCCGGCCGCACGGTGGTGCTCGCCTCCTTCCTGCTGGGCGGCCCCTCGGGGTCCGGCGTGGCCACGACCGTGACGCTGGGCTCGGTGGCCTATCCGATGCTGCAGAAGGTGGGCTACGAGAAGAACGCGGCGGGCGGCCTGCTGTCCGCCGGCGGCCTGGGCGCGATCATCTCGCCGCCGGTGCTGGGCGCCGCGGCCTTCCTGATCGCCGAGTTCCTGAAGATCTCCTACCTCGACGTGCTGCTGATGGCGGTGATCCCCACCGTCCTGTTCTACTTCGCGCTGTTCCTGATGGTGGAGATCGACGCGCGCAAGTACGGCATGCACGAGGCCGTGTTCGAGAAGGTCGACTCGGTCTGGCACCTCACGCGCAGGTACTGGTTCCACTTCCTGTCGCTGATCTCCATCGTCGCCTTCATGATGTGGGGCTTCTCGCCCGTCATGTCGGTGTTCTGGGCCACGGTGGTGTCGCTGGCCACCAGCCTGCTGCGGCGCGACACGGCCCTGATCCCCTGGGACCTGTTCAGCGGCGGCGGCTTCTGGCGCAAGCTGGGCGGCGCGCCGCTGGTCAAGGCGCTGGAAGGCGGCTCGATCGGCGTGCTGAACGTGGCGGCGACCTGCGCGGGCGCCGGCATCATCGTCGGGGTGGTCACGCTCACCGGGCTGGGGCTGAAGTTCAGCTCGATCGTGATCGACTACGCGAACGGCAACCTGATCCTGACGGCGATCTTCACGGCGCTGGTGGTCTGGATCGTGGGCCTGGCGGTGCCGGTCACGGCCTCGTACATCATCTGCGCCGTCATCGCGGCGCCGGCGCTGATCAAGCTGGGCGTGCCCGAGTACGCGGCGCACATGTTCATCTTCTATTACGCGGTGCTGTCCGAGGTCTCGCCGCCGACGGCGCTGTCGCCGTTCGCGGCGGCGGCCATCACCGGCGGCGATCCCTACAAGACCACGCTGCAGTGCTGGAAGTACACGGTGCCGGCCTTCCTGCTGCCCTTCATGTTCGTGCTGGACCCGAGCGGCCAGGGGCTGCTGCTGATGGGGTCGACGAAGGCGCTGGCGACCGCCAACTGGTGGAGCATCGCCGAAGTCACCGTCACCGCCGCGATCGGCATCGCCGCGCTCGCCGCCGGCTTCCAGGGCTGGGCCCTGCGCAAGACCACGCGCCTCGAGCGCTGGCTGCTGATCGTCGCGGGCTTCGCACTCGCCTACCCTGCCTGGCAGGCCGACCTGGCCGGCATCGCCGTGGTGGTGGGCGTGCTCGCGGTACAGTACCTGCGGCCGCAACCGCAGACGGCGTAATTCCCTCGTCGTCCCCGCCTGCGCGAGGATGGCGGGGAACCAAGCAGGACCCCAACCCATGAAGCAACTCGACGCGTCCGCCAAGGGCGTCTACCTCATCACCGTCACGCCCTTCACCGACGGCGGCGCGCTCGACCTCGCCAGCACCGACCGCATGGTGGACTTCTGCCTCGAGGCGGGCGTCACGGGCCTCACCGTGCTGGGCATCATGGGCGAGGCGACCAAGCTCACCATCGAGGAGTCGCGCACCTTCGTCAGGCAGGTGCTGGCGCGCGTGAACGGCAAGGTGCCGGTGATCGTGGGCGCCTCGGCGCCCGGTTTCGCCGCGATGAAGGAGCTCACCGACTCGGTGATGGACCTCGGCGCCTCCGGCGTGATGGTCGCGCCGCCGCCCTCCGTGCGCACCGACGACCAGATCGTTTCCTATTTCCAGATGGTCGACGAGACGCTCGGTCCCCAGGTCCCCTGGTGCCTGCAGGACCACCCGGTGTCCACCACCGTGCAGATGTCCACCGGCGTCATCCTGCGCATCCTGAAGAACTCGCCGACCTGCGTGATGCTCAAGCACGAGGACTGGCCGGGCCTGGCCAAGCTGTCCGCCATCCGTGCCGCCACTACCAAAGGCGAGGTCAGGCGCGTGTCCATCCTCACCGGCAACGGCGGCGGCCTGTTCCTGCCGGAGGAACTCACGCGCGGCGCCGACGGCGCCATGACCGGCTTCGCCTATCCCGAGATGATGGTGGACGTGGTGGCCGCGCATGCGCGCGGCGACCGCGAGCGCGCGCACGACCTGTTCGATGCCTACCTGCCGCTGGCCAAATACGAGCAGCAGGCCGGCGTCGGCCTGGCGGTACGCAAGTTCCTGTTCAAGGAGCGCGGCGTGATCGCCTCCGACTTCATCCGCAAGCCGGGCCCGAAGCTGTCGGCGCAGGACGTCGACGACATCCGCTTCCTGGTCCAGCGGCAGGACCGGCGCCTGCGCGCGCTGGGCTGAGCCGCTTGGGGGCGGCAGCCAAGTCCGCCTTCCCCGCGCTGGGGGAGCGGCGCCACCTCGTGGCTTTCATCGTGGGCTGCGTGGCCGTCACGGCCGGCGTGCTGCTGCACATCCCGATGTACTGGATGGGACGCCACCAGGGCTTCCAGCTGGCCGAGATGCCGATGGACGCCTCCATGTACTGGGGCATGGCGGCCATCCTCGCCGGCAGCGCGCTGGCCGCCTGGGGCCTGCTGCCCGCCGAGCGCTGGAAGGCGCCGCGCGTGGACATCGCCGCGCCCGACCATCCGCGCCTCGGGCGCGCGCACTACGTACTGATGGTGGTGCTGACCGCGGCCCTGGTCATCGACGTGATGAAGCCGGCGAGCCTGGGCTTCGTGCTGCCCGGCGTGCGCGCCGAATACGAGCTGGGCACGCTGCAGGTCGCATGGCTGCCCTTCGCGGCGCTGTGCGGCACGGTGCTCGGGTCGATCCTGTGGGGCGTGCTGGCCGACGTGTTCGGGCGCCGCGCCTCCATCCTGCTGTCGTCGGTGCTGTTCGTCGGCACCTCGATCTGCGGCGCGATGCCGTCCTTCGGCTGGAACGTGGGCATGTGCTTCCTGATGGGCGCGGCCGCGGGCGGCATGCTGCCGGTGACCTACGCGCTGCTGGCGGAAACGATGCCCGCGCGCCACCGCGGCTGGGTGCTGGTGCTGGTCGGCGGGCTCGGCTCCGTCGGTGGTTACCTGGTCGCCAGCCTGGCGGCGGCCTGGCTGGAACCGATCCTGAGCTGGCGCGCGCTGTGGTTCCTCAACCTGCCCACGGGCCTGGCGCTGGTGGCGCTGAGCGCGCTGATCCCGGAGTCGCCGCGCTTCCTGCTGCGGCTGGGCCGGCGCGAGGAGGCCCGCGCGACGCTCGCGCGCTTCGGCAGCATCCTGCGTGACGACGTGTCCGCGCCTGTGCAGGTGCCGTCGCCGGCCGCGCCGGCACCGGGCCTGCTGCCCATGACCATCGCCTTGAGCGTGTGCGGCCTGGCCTCGGGCCTGATCAACTTCGGCGTGCTGCTCTGGCTGCCGGCGCACATGGTGTCGCTGGGGCACAGCCTGGCGTGGTCCAGCAGCGTGCTGGCCGCATCCTCGTTCCTCGCGCTGCCCACGGTGCTCGCGGCCGCCTGGCTCTATGGCCGATGGAGCAGCAAGCGCGCGATCCTCGGCGCCCTGGTGTGTGCCGCGCTCGGCCTCGCGGGCGTGATCCACGTGCAGGACGACCTGGGCACCACGGGGTGGCTGGCGAGCGTGACGCTCCTCATCGTCGGCAGCAATGCCATCGTCGCAATGCTGCTGCCGTATGCGGCCGAGAGCTACGCCGTCGCCACGCGGGGGCGCGCAGTGGGCTGGATCGCGGCCTGCACCAAGCTCGGAGGCCCGCTGTCGCAGGGACTCACGTTGCTGGGGATGGTGCCCGCGCTGGGTTCGGCGGCGCTCGTGACGGCGGTGGCCAGCGTCGCGTCGATCGGGCTGGTGGCCAGCTTCTGCATCGAGACGCGGCGGCACGACGCGCTGTGAGCCCACCCGCGAGAGTCCGGGGCCGCCGCTCCCGCGAAGGCCGGCATTGCCGCCCCTGCCTTTTTGACCGATGCTCCGGATGCCCGCCTCCGCGGGGACGACGGAGTGCCCCGTGGACCGCCTCCAGAACATCGAAACCTTCGTGCGCGTCGCACAGACGCAAAGCTTCGCCGAAGCGGCGCGGCAACTGCGCGTGGCGAAGTCGGTGGTGACCACGCGCATCAAGCAGCTGGAGGAGTACCTCGGCGGGCCGCTGTTCCACCGCAGCACGCGCGTCGTGCGCCTGTCCGAGCTGGGGCAGGCCTTCCTGCGGGACTGCACCGACCTCGTCGGGCGGGCCAACGACATCGTGGACCAGATGCGGGACGTGCGGGGCAAGCCGGCCGGCACGCTGCGGGTGCACGCCCTCACCGGCTTCGTTCTGGGGCATTTCGGCTCCCTGCTGCGGGATTTCCAGGAGACCTATCCCGAAATCCGGCTGGAAGTGGTGGTGAGCGATGCGGTGGTCGATCCGGTGCAGGCCGGCGTGGACTGCGCGCTGCAGATCTTTCCCGCCGCGTCCACCGAACTGATCTCGCGCCCGCTCTTTCCGGTGCGCCGCGTGTTCTGCGCCACGCCGGAGTACCTGGCGCGGCACGCGCCGCCGCAGGACCCGCGCGACCTGCACCACCACAAGCTGGGCCTCTACTCGGGCTACCCCACCCGCGACCGCTGGACCTTCTACCGCGAGGAAGGGGAGCTCACCACCTATCTCTCGGCCGCGCTCCTCACCAACAGCGTGCACCTGCTGCGCGAATACGCGCTGGAGCACGCGGGCATCGTGTGCCTGCCCACGCTGGTGGCAGGCGGCGACATCGGCGCGGGGCGGTTGCAGGTGGTGCTGCCGAAGTGCCAGCTGTCCTCTTTCCGGCTGAGCGCGGTGTACGCCGGCACCTCGCGCAACGCCTTCAAGCTCAGGCTCTTCATGGAACACGTCGCCAACGCCTTCGGCCAGGTGCCGCCGTGGGACGCGGCGCTGGTCGCACGGGGCATCCTGCCGGCCGAGCTGGTCGAAGCCTCGCCCGGCGACCGGCCCGCGCACGGGTAAACCCGTGGGATTGTTCGGACCCGGCGAACAATCCGATCAGGAACTGACCCCTACCGGCTGGGCCATCCGCCTCCTAGAGTTCGCTTCCACCGCAGCAGCGCCTGCGCAACGCGACACCAGGAGGCAGCCATGGCCGTGGCCTACCAGACCCGCTTCGGGTCCCTTGCCAGCTACGAGAAGGGACGCGTCGAGCCGATCACGGACGACGTGAGGAACTACGCCTTCTCCAACTGCTTCGAGATCGCCAGCGGCAGCCGGCCGTACGAGCGCGTGGTGTTCGGGCAGAACCAGATCTACGTGATGGAGGTCGTGCGCGCCGAGGGCGAGTCGCCCTGGTTCACCTGCGCGCACGACGAGTTCGCGCTGTGCATGGACGGCGAAGTGGAGGTGCACCTCGTGCAGCTGGACGGCTCGCAGCAGGTTCCGGACGCCGGCCACAACGGCGCCATCCTGGTCGAGGGCCAGCCCCAGGGCCGCAAGATGGGCTGGATGCGGATACGCCGCGGCCACCAGGCCATGCTGCCGAAGAACAGCGCCTACCAGTTCCGCTCGGCCAGGCCGGCGGTGCTGGTCATCCAGACCTGCAAGGGCCAGCTCTCGGTGGAGAAGTGGGCCGAGATCTGCCAGACGACGTGAGCGACCCGGAGACCGCACCATGAACGCCCCCACCGACCTCGCCACCGTCATCGCCTCGCAGCCGCACGCCGTGCTTGGCTACAGGGACTTCCAGCTGGGCAGCTTCGCCTTCGCCCGCGACGAGTACTTCGCGCACATCCGATGGACGACGCGCGACGGCCGGCCGCTGTCGCACACCATGGACATAGGCAACTACCTGCGCGCGCTGATGCGCGACGTGGCCTGGGGCTTCTTCTACGGCTGGGTGAATTTCGACGCGGTGCTGGGCACCGTCAACCACTACAAGTCCGTGGACCTGTACGCCGGCAGCTACAACGGATCGTTCAAGGACGCCGGCGTCGACCTGCTGGAGAACTTCCCCACCGACCAGATCCGGGCGACCTTCGAGCAGATGCTGGACGACTGGACCAACGAGGGCTTCGATCCCTTCGCCGCGCCGCAGGAAACGGGCACGCCCTATGGCCGCAAACGCGGGGACAACCGCAAGGCGATCACCCGGGCGCGCGAACTCGCGACGCGCTGCGTGGGCCTGAAGGGCGACCTGCCCCTGCGCACCGACGAGCGCGGGGCTCCCGTCAACCGCGCCTTCGCCGACGTGCCCCAGGACGCACCCGAGCTGCATCCGGAGCCCGGCTTCGAGAACGAGGTGCATGCCTTCAACCTGTTCGCCTTCCTCTCGCGCAGCCAGGTGACGTGGAACCCCTCGTTCACCAGCGTCGTCAAGTACAGCTTCATGTGCCCGACGACCGAGGAGCACATCCTGCCCATCATCCATGGCAACGACCGCGTGGAATGGTTCTTCCAGATGTGCGACGAGATCCACTGGGACTGCGCCGAGAAGAACACCGGCCAGCCGCTCGCGCGCGTGATCATGAAGGCGGGCGACATGGCGGCCATGCCGGCGTACTGCCGCCACCAGGGCTACAGCCCCAAGCGCTCGATGCTGCTGGTGTGGGAGAACGGCTCGCCCACGCTGGTGTACGAGATCCAGAAGGGGGAGGCGCCTGAAGTGCCGGTGAAGTTCTAGCCCCACCCGCCATCCACGCGCTGCCTGAAGGGAGGCAGAGATGGCCCTCGCGAGACACACCATGACTGCTCCCACGGACATCCGGCGTCAGCTGTTCATCAACGGCGAGTTCACCGACGCGCTCTCGGGCGAGACGCTGGCCACCCTGAACCCGCACGACAACAGCGTGATCGCCGAAGTGGCGCTTGCCGGCCGGGAGGACGTGGACCGGGCCGTCGATGCCGCGCACCAGGCCTTTGCCGCCTGGAGCCGCAGGGGCGCCGCCGAGCGTGGCGGCATCCTGCTGCGGCTGGCCGGGCTGATCGAGGCGAACGCGGAGGAACTCGCACGCCTGGAGTCGCTCGACACGGGCCATCCGCTGCGCGACTCGCGCATGCTGGACGTGCCGCGCACCGCGGGCTGCTACCGCTACTTCGGCGGCATGGCCGACAAGTTCCAGGGCGAGACCATCCCGGTGGAAGCCGGCTTCCTGAACTACACGCTGCGCGAGCCGGTGGGCGTGGTGGGACAGGTGGTGCCGTGGAATTTCCCGCTGATGTTCACGAGCTGGAAGATGGCGCCGGCGCTGGCGGCGGGCAACTGCGTCGTGATGAAGCCGGCCGAGATCACGCCGCTGAGCTCTCTCAGGATCGCCGAGCTGATGGCGCAGGCGGGCCTGCCGCCGGGCGTGGTCAACGTGGTCCCCGGCCTCGGAACCGTCGCGGGCCAATACATCGCGGAGCACCCCGGCATCGCCAAGATCGCCTTCACCGGCAGCACCGCGACCGGCCGCCGCGTCGTGCAGGCCTCCGCGGGCAACCTGAAGAAGGTGCAGCTGGAGCTGGGCGGCAAGGGCGCGAACATCGTCTTCGACGATGCCGACCTGGCGGCCGCCGTGAACGGCAGCGCCTGGGCGATCTTCCACAACCAGGGACAGGCCTGCATCGCGGGCTCGCGCCTGCTGCTGCACGAGAAGATCGCCGATGCCTTCCTCGAGCGGTTCGTCGCGCTCGCGCGCTCCATCCGCCTGGGCAACCCACTGGACGAAGGCACCGAGATGGGTCCGCTCACCAGCGCCCAGCACCAGCAACGCGTGCTGTCGTACGTCGAGGTGGCGCGCGCCGAAGGCGGCGAGGTGCTGGCCGGCGGCCGCGCGCCGGCCGCGGAAGAACTGTCCCGCGGCTGCTACGTGGAGCCCACCATCGTGCGCGCGCGGACCCCCCGGGACCGCATCGCGCAGGAGGAGGTGTTCGGCCCCTTCGTGACCGTGCTCACCTTCCGCGACGAAGCCGAGGCGCTCGCCATCGCCAACGGCACCGACTACGGCCTGGGCGCCGGCCTGTGGACCTGCAACCTGCAGCGCGCGCACCGCTTCGCCCGCGAGCTGCGCGCCGGCATGGTCTGGATCAACAGCTACAAGCGCGTGAACCCCGGCTCGCCCTTCGGCGGCACCGGCCTCAGCGGCTACGGGCGCGAGATGGGCTTCGACGCGATGCGCGAGTACACGCAGGTCAAGAGCGTCTGGGTGAACGTGGACGCCCGGATCCCGCCGCACTACCCACGTTGAGCGAAACCCCAAGGAGACAGCCATGCCATTGACGCGCAGAGAGTTCAACGGGGCCTTCGCCGCACTCGCGGCGGCCGGTGCCGTGCCATCCGCCTTCGCCGCCGACACCTTGAAGATCGGCTACGTATCGCCGCAGACCGGGCCGCTGGCCCCGTTCGGCGAGGCCGACAAATGGGTGATCGAGCAGATGAAGGCGGCGCTCCGGGACGGGCTCACCATCGGCGGCCGCAAGTACGACGTGCAGGTGCTGCTGAAGGACAGCCAGTCGAGCCCCAACCGCGCGGGCGAGGTGGCCAACGACCTGATCCTGAAGGACAAGGTCGCGCTGGTCCTCACCGCCGGCACGCCCGAGACGGCCAACCCGGTGAGCGACGCCTGCGAGCTCAACGAGGTGCCCTGCATCTCCAGCGTGGTGCCGTGGCAGCCCTGGTTCTTCGGCCGCAAGGGCGATCCGGCCAGGGGCTTCAACTGGACTTACCACGTGTTCTGGGGGCTGGAGGACGTCATCGCCAACTTCACCAATGGCTGGAAGAGCGTCTCCACCAACAAGAAGGTGGGCGGGCTGTTTCCCAACGACGGCGACGGCAATGCCTGGGGCGACAAGGAACTGGGCTTTCCCAAGCCGCTGCAGCAGATGGGCTTCACGCTCACGGACCCCGGCCGCTTCCAGAACGGCACGCAGGACTTCAGCGCGCAGATCGCGAAGTTCAAGGCCGAGGGCGTGGAGATCGTCACCGGCGTGGTGATTCCGCCCGATGCCAAGACCTTCCTCACGCAGGCGCGCCAGCAGGGCTTCAAGCCCAAGGTGATCACGCTGGGCAAGGCGCTGTTGTTCCCTGGCGCCATCGAGGCGCTGGGCGACCTGGGCGATGGCCTCACGACGGAGGTGTGGTGGAGTCCCTCGCACCCGTTCACCTCTTCGCTGACGAAGCAGAGCGCCAGGCAGCTGGCCGCCGCCTACGAGGCCGGCACGAAGAGGCAGTGGACGCAGCCGATCGGCTTCGCGCATGCGCTGTTCGAGGTCGCGTCGAATGCGCTCGCCCGCAGCAAGTCGCTGAAGAACACGGACGTGCGCGATGCGGTGGCCGCCACCAACCTGCAGACGGTGGTCGGGCCGGTGAAGTGGGGTGGGCAGGGGCCGTTCAGGAACGTCAGCAAGACGCCGCTGGTGCTGGGGCAGTGGGTCAAGGGCAGCGGCAAGAACAAGTACGACCTCGTGATCGTCAACAACGAGGCTTTCAGGCAGATCCCCACGGCAGGCACCCTGAAACCCATCTGAAGCCATGCCCCTGCTCGCCCTGCACGCCGTCAGCAAGTCCTACGGCGCCCTGAAGGTCATCGACGGCATCAGCCTCGCGGTGGGCGAGGGCGAAACGCTGGGCATCCTGGGGCCCAACGGCGCCGGCAAGACCACGCTGTTCAACCTGGTGTCGGGCGACGCGCGGGTGGATGCGGGACGCGTGCAGTACGAGGGCCGCGACGTCACCGGCCTGCCGCCGCACGCGCGCTGCCGCGCCGGCATGGGCCGCAGCTACCAGGTGCCGCAGCCCTTCGGCGCGATGACGGTGTTCGAGAACCTGGTCGTGGCCGCCTGCTTCGGCGGCGGGCAGGCGGAGCGCGCCGCATGGCGCACGGCCCACGAGGTGCTGGAGGAAACCGCCTTGCTGCCACGGGCCAATACCCCGGCGGGCCGCCTGCCGCTGCTGGACCGCAAGCGCCTCGAGCTCGCGCGCGCACTCGCGACGCGGCCGCGCCTGCTGCTGCTCGACGAGATCGCCGGAGGGCTGACCGAGCAGGAGGCGCAGCTGCTGGTGGCGGAACTGCGGCGCATCAAGGCGCGCGGCGTGACCATGGTGTGGATAGAACACGTCGTGCACGCCTTGCTGTCCCTCGCGGATCGCCTCTTCGTCATCGACTTCGGGCGCAAGCTCGCCGAGGGCACGCCGGCGGCGGTGATGGGCCATCCCGAGGTGCGGCGCGTCTACATGGGCATGGAGGCCTGATGCAGCCGCTGCTCGTCACCCACGCGCTACAGGCCTTCCATGGCGATGCGCAGGCGCTGTTCGGCATCGACTTCATGCTGGCGGCCGGCGAAGTGGTGGCAGTCATAGGCGCCAACGGCGCGGGCAAGTCCACCTTCCTCAAGGCGCTGGCCGGGCTGGTGAAGGCGCCGCGCGACGCGATCCGCTTCAAGGGGGAAGGCATCGGGTCGCTGCCGCCGGGAGAGATCGTGCGCCGCGGGCTGGCGCTGGTGCCCGAGGGCCGGCGGCTGTTCGCCAGCCTCTCGGTGGAAGAGAACCTGCTGATGGGCGCGGTGTCGCGCCGGCCGGGACCGTGGAACCTGCGCCGCGCCTACCAGCTGTTCCCCGTCCTGCAGGACAAGCGGCGCGAGCCGGCCACCGCGCTCTCGGGCGGGCAGCAGCAGATGGTGGCCATCGCCCGCGCGCTCATGAGCAACCCGGAGCTGCTGCTGTGCGACGAGCTGTCGCTGGGCCTCGCGCCCATCGTGATCCAGGAGATCTATCGCGCGGTGCCGCGGATCGCGGAGGAGGGCATGACGGTGGTGGTGGTCGAGCAGGACGTGCAGACGGCGCAACGCGTCTCGCGCCGTCTCTACTGCTTCCAGGAAGGGCGCGTCTCGCTCACCGGCGAGTCGGCGCGCGTGACGCGCGAGCAGGTCACGCGCGCCTACTTCGGGGCCGCGGCATGACGGATCTCCTGTTGCACGCGGCGCTGCTGGGCGGGCTGTACACGCTGTTCGCGCTGGGGCAGTCGCTGATGTTCGGCGTGATGCGGCTGACCAATACGGCGCACGGCGACTTCATCATCCTGGCCGCCTTCACCGCCATCGCGGGGATGATGCTGGCGGGCGCGTCGCGAGGCGCCGCCCTCGCGATGGCGCTGGCGCTGCTGCCGGCGGCCTTCGGCTTCGGCTGGGCGCTGCAGCGCTTCGTGCTCAACGGGACGCTGGGCCGCGATCCGCTGCCCTCGCTGGTGGTGACCTTCGGGCTCGCGATCGTCATCCAGAACCTGCTGCTGGAGCTGTTCTCGGCCGACCCGCGCTCGCTGGAGACCGGCGGCCTCAGCACGCAAGGCATCGCGCTGGGCGGCGGCCTGGCGGTGGGCACGCTGCCGCTGGTGATCCTGCTGCTGGCGGTGGGCGCCACGGCGGGCTTGCAGTGGGTGTTCTCTGCCACGGCCCTGGGGCGGTCCTTCCGCGCGGTGTCGGACGACCGCGAGACCGCGGAGCTGATGGGGCTGCATGCGGGCACGGTGTACGCCCTGGCCACCGGCATCGCCTTCGTGCTGGTTGCGGTGGCGGGCGTGCTGCAGGCGATGCGCACGACCGTGTCGCCCGCCGACGGGCCGCTCCTGCTGCTGTTCTCGTTCGAGGCCGTGATCATCGGCGGCATGGGCTCGTTCTGGGGCACGCTGGCGGGCGGCATGCTGCTGGGCCTGGCGCAGCAGGTGGGCTTCCGGCTCGACCCGGGCTGGGGCATCTGGTTCGGGCACCTGGTGTTCCTGGCGGTGCTGGTACTGCGGCCGCAGGGCTTGTTCCCGAAGACGAGGGGATGAAGATGAGCGCGGTCCTTCCGGCCGGAACGCCCTGGACCTCCGCCTCCGAGGCGATCACGGTGGAGAGAGGCACGCGTGCGAGCCGGACAGCGCTCGCCGTGGGCCTCCTCCTCGTCCTCTTCGCCGCCACGCTCCCCTTCTGGGGCGAGTCCAGCTGGATGCGCGAGTTCGTCGAGATCGCCTGCTACTTCGTGTTCGCCATGATGTGGAACCTGCTGGCCGGCTACGGCGGCATGGTCAGCATCGGCCAGCAGGCCTTCTTCGGCCTCGGCGGCTACGCGATGCTGGCGCTGGGCAACTTCGCCGGCGTGAATCCCTTCGTCGCGGTGCCGCTGGGCGCGCTCGCCGCAGCCCTGGTCGCCCTGCCCGTGTCGTGGGTCGCGTTTCGCCTGCAAGGCGGCTATTTCGCCATCGGCACCTGGGTCATCGCGGAAGTGTTCCGCCTCACCATCGCCAACGTGCCCGCGGTGGGCGGCGGCTCCGGCACGACGCTCACCGCGCTGCGCGGGATCGCCCGGTCCACGCGCGAGAGCGTCACCTTCTGGATGGCGCTCGCCTGCGTGGTCGCCTGCATCGCCGGCGTCTACCTGTTCCTGCGCAGCAAGCAGGGGCTGGCGCTGCTCGCCATCCGCGACAACGAGGCCGCGGCGGAATCGCAAGGCATCGCCGTCGGCCGCACCAAGCTCGCGGTGTACACGGTGGCGGCCTTCGGCGCGGGGCTGGCCGGCGCGCTCTACTTCGTGGGCAACCTGCGCATCAGCCCCGATGCGGCCTTCAGCGTCAACTGGACGGCGTTCGCCATCTTCATGGTGGTGATCGGCGGCATCGGCCGCATCGAGGGACCCATCGTGGGCGCGCTGATCTTCTGGGCGCTCGACAAGTTCTTCAGCGACTGGGGAACGTGGTACCTCCTCGGACTGGGGCTGCTCGCGATCGTGGTGACCCTGTTCTTCAAGCAGGGCCTGTGGGGCTACGCGCAGCAGCGCTGGGGCTGGAGCCTCTTTCCCACGCAGCGGCGGCTGGTGGTGCAGCGATGAGCGAGCCGCTGCATTTCATGGTGCTGGGCACCGACAGGCCGGGCCAGCAGGCGTTGCGGCAGGCACTGCGGCCGCAGCATCGGGCCTGGTTGCGCGAGCATCCGGGGCACGCGGTCCAGGTGGTGCACGGCGGACCGACGCTGGACGAGGAGGGCGCGATGGACGGGACCCTGCTGGTCGTGCATGCGGCGTCGCGGGACGATGTGGAGCGCTTCGTCGCGGCGGATCCTTACGTGCGACACGGCCTGTTTGCGGTCATGGAGATACGCGCCTGGGGATGGACGCTGCGTGGTTGATGCCGGGCGACGGCGCGATTGTCGTCGGGGTTCGGCGGTGAGCCCGAAGGCGAACCCCGACACTCACGCGCGCGTCAACCGCCCCGAAATCTCCCGCGCCGCGGCCCGGAGCGGCGCGAGCATCGTCTCCTGCATCACGCGCGCCGAGGTGCGGTTCACCTGCCCGCTGATGTTGATGGAGGCGATGACGCGGCCGGCGCGGTCCACCACCGGCGCGGCCATCGACACCAGGCCTTCCTCCAGTTCCTGGTTGACCAGGCACCAGCCCTGCCGCCGCGCCTGCTGCACCCGTGCCAGCACGGCCTCCGGATCGGTGAGCGTGTGGCGCGTGCGCGCGGGCAGGGGCGCGGCGCTCAGCAGCCGCAGCACCTCCTCGTCGCTCAGCCCCGCCAGCAGCATGCGGCCCATCGACGTGCAATAGGCCGGCAGCCGCGAGCCGATGCCCAGGGTGTTGCGCATGATCTTGCGGGTGGACACGCGCAGCACGTAGACGATGTCCGAGCCTTCCAGCACCGCGGCGGAACAGGACTCCTTGACCTCCTCCACCAGGTGCTCCATCAGCGGCTCGGCCACTTCCCACATCGGCATCGACGACAGGTAGGCGAAGCCGAGGTCCAGGATGCGCGGCGTCAGGGTGAACAGCTTGCCGTCGCTCTCCACGTAGCCCAGCGCCTGCAGCGTCAGCAGGATGCGGCGCGCGCCCGCGCGCGTGAGGCCGGTGCGCGCCGCCACCTCGGTCAGCGTCTGGCGCGGCGCGGCCGCGCTGAAGGAGCGGATGACCTCCAGCCCGCGCGCGAAGGACTGCACGTAGGCATCGCCCGGCTTCGGTTTCAGTTCGGCAGTAGGGCTTTGGCTTTGGTGATCCATGGCGTCATCGCTTAGAATTCATTATACGAACACTTGTTCGAATAGCGAACAAGTCGGGCGATTCTCTCCTCCCCAAGGATTTCCCATGATCAACAAGATCGCCGCTTCCATCGCGGAAGCGCTGGCGAACGTGCGGGACGGCTCCACCGTCCTGATCGGCGGCTTCGGCACCTCCGGCATTCCCGGCGAGCTGATCGACGGCCTGATCGCGCAGGGTGCGAAGGACCTCACCGTCGTCAACAACAACGCGGGCAACGCCGACCACGGCCTGGCCGCGCTGCTGAAGTCGGGCCGCGTGCGCAAGATCATCTGCAGCTTCCCGCGCCAGGTGGACAGCCACGTCTTCGACGAGCTCTATCGCAGCGGCAGGATCGAACTCGAACTGGTGCCGCAGGGCAACCTGGCCGAGCGCATGCGCGCGGCCGGTGCCGGCATCGGCGCCTTCTTCTGCCCCACCGCGTACGGCACCGACCTGGCCAAGGGCAAGGAGACGCGCGAGATCGACGGCCGGCACTACGTGCTGGAGTACCCGATCCACGGCGACGTCGCCCTGATCAAGGCGGAGGCGGGCGACCGCTGGGGCAACCTCGTGTACCGCAAGGCGGCGCGCAACTTCGGCCCGGTGATGGCCGCGGCGGCGAAGCACACGGTGGCCAGCGTGTACGAGATCAGGGAGCTGGGCGAGCTGGACCCCGAAGCGGTGGTCACGCCCGGCATCTATGTCGGCAAGATCGTGAAGATCCCGCGCGTGGCCACGCAAGCGGGTGGTTTCAGGAAGGCGGCCTGAGCATGGCATACCAGAAGCGAACGAAAGACCAGCTTGCCGCCCGCGTGGCGCAGGACATCCACGACGGCGCCTACGTCAACCTCGGCATCGGCATGCCGACCGCGGTGGCGAACCACATCCCGGCCGGCCGCGAAGTGATCCTGCAAAGCGAGAACGGCATCCTGGGCATGGGGCCCGCGCCGGCCGAAGGCCAGGAAGACTACGACCTGATCAACGCCGGCAAGCAGCCGGTGACGCTGCTGCCCGGCGGCGCCTACTTCCACCACGCGGACTCGTTCGCGATGATGCGCGGCGGCCACCTGGACATCTGCGTGCTCGGCGCCTTCCAGGTGTCCGCGCGCGGCGACCTCGCCAACTGGAGCACCGGCGAGCCCGGCGCCATCCCCGCCGTCGGCGGCGCCATGGACCTGGCCATCGGCGCCAAGCAGACCTGGGTGATGATGGACCTGCTGACCAAGAAGGGCGAGAGCAAGGTGGTGGAGCGCTGCGGCTACCCGCTGACCGGCATCGCCTGCGTCAAGCGCATCTACACCGAGCTGTGCACGCTCGAATGCACGCCGCAGGGCCTGAAGCTGGTCGACACCGTCGACGGCCTCACGCGCGAGGAACTCGAGCAACTGATCAACCTGCCGATCGCGGCCTGAACTGGAGACGAACATGACCCGACAAGCCTTCATCTGCGACGCGATCCGTACGCCCTTCGGCCGCTACGGCGGCGCGCTGTCCTCCGTGCGCACCGACGACCTCGGCGCCATCCCGCTGAAGGCGCTGATGGCGCGCAACGCCAAGGTGGACTGGCAGCAGCTCACCGATGTGCTGTACGGCTGCGCCAACCAGGCGGGCGAGGACAACCGCAACGTGGCGCACATGGCCTCCCTGCTGGCCGGCCTGCCGGTCGAAGTGCCCGGCGCCACCATCAACCGCCTGTGCGGCTCCGGCCTGGATGCCGTGGGCACTGCCGCGCGTGCCATCAAGTCCGGTGAAGCCTCGCTGATGATCGCCGGCGGCGTCGAGAGCATGAGCCGCGCGCCCTTCGTCATGCCCAAGGCGGAATCGGCCTTCTCGCGCGCGAACGCGGTGTACGACACCACCATCGGCTGGCGCTTCGTCAACAAGCGGATGTTGGAGATGTACGGGGTGGACTCGATGCCGGAGACGGCGGAGAACGTGGCGACCGACTACAAGATCGAACGCGAGGCCCAGGACCGCATGGCGCTGGCCTCGCAGCTGAAGGCGGTGGCGGCGCAAAAGCGCGGCTTCTTCGACGCCGAGATCACGCCCGTGACCCTCCCGCAGAAGAAGGGCGAGGCGCTCGTCGTCAAGCAGGATGAGCATCCGCGCGAAACCTCGCTGGAGGCGCTGGCCAGGCTCAAGGGCGTGGTCAAGCCCGACGGCACGGTGACCGCCGGCAACGCCAGCGGCGTGAACGACGGCTCCTGCGCGCTGCTGCTGGCCGATGAAGCCACCGCCGCGAAGAACGGCCTGACGCCGCGCGCGCGTGTCGTCGGCATGGCCACCGCCGGCGTGCCGCCGCGCGTGATGGGCATCGGCCCGGCGCCGGCGACGCAGAAGGTGCTGGCGCTGACCGGCCTCAAGCTGGAACAGATCGACGTGATCGAATTGAACGAGGCCTTCGCCGCGCAGGGACTGGCGGTGCTGCGCATGCTGGGGCTGAAGGACGACGACGCGCGCGTCAACCCGAACGGCGGCGCGATCGCGCTGGGGCATCCGCTCGGCGCGTCCGGTGCGCGGCTGGCGACCACCGCGGTGAACCAGCTGCACGCCAGCGGCGGCCGCTACGCGCTGTGCACGATGTGCATCGGCGTGGGGCAGGGGATTGCGGTGATCCTCGAGCGGGTCTGACCCTCCTTCTCCCTCCCTCTCCGGGGAGGGCCGGGGTGGGGCGTTCCGGCGCGCAACCAGGCCGCGCGAGCGCCCCCCACCCAACCTCCCCCCATAGGGGGGAGGAGCAAAACCCGACTTCCCGTATGAGCAAGCAACAAGCCACCCTCGTCTCCGGTGCCAGCACCGGCATCGGCCGCGCCATCGCAGGCATGCTGCTGGCGCAAGGCCGGCACGTGGTCAACGTCGACTACAAGCTGCCGGACTGGTCGCATGCGAACCTGCATTCCTTCCAGGCCGACCTGACGCAGGCCGACGCGACGCGTGAAGCCGGCGCGCAGGTGCTGCGCGAATTCGCCATCACCGCGCTGGTGAACAACGCCGGCGCCACGCGCCCCGGCACCGTGGACACGCAGACCGCCGAGGACCTCGCCTACGTCAACGCGCTCACGCTGCAGGCCACCATGCTGCTCACGCAGGCCTGCCTGCCCACGCTGCGCACCTGCGGCCAGGGCCGCGTGGTCAACATGGCTTCCCGCGCCGCGCTGGGCAAGACCGAGCGCATCGCCTATTCCGCGGCCAAGGCGGGCCTGGTGGGCATGACGCGCACGCTGGCGATGGAGCTGGGCGGCGACGGCATCACCGTCAATGCGATCGCGCCCGGACCGATCGCCACCGAACTGTTCCGCCAGAGCAATCCCGAGGGCGCGCCGCGCACGCAGCGCATCCTGGACAGCATCGTCGTCAAGCGCATGGGCACTCCCGAGGACGTCGCGCGCGCGGCGCTGTTTTTCCTGTCGCCGGACAACGGCTTCATCACCGGCCAGGTGCTCTACGTCTGTGGCGGCACCACCCTGGGCCTCGCGCCCGTCTGATTCCGAAAGAGGACTTATCCAATGCAATCGATCCAAGCATCCCGCCGCCGCTTCACCGTCGGCGGCCTCGCGCTGGCCGCCGCCGCCGTGGCCGCGCCCCTGGGCGCGCACGCGCAGGCGTACCCCACCAAGCCCGTGACCATCGTCGTGCCCTTCGCCGCCGGCGGCACCACCGACATCCTGGCCCGCGTGATCGGCCAGGCGCTCAACAAGGAGCTGGGCCAGTCGGTGGTGGTCGACAACCGTGCCGGGGCGGGCGGCAACATCGGCGCCCAGCTCGCGGCCAAGGCCGTGCCGGACGGCCACACGCTGTTCATGGGCACGGTCGGCACGCATGCGATCAACCAGAGCCTGTACCGGAAGCTGCCCTTCGACCCGGTGAAGGACTTCGCGCCGCTCACGCGCGTGGCCATGGTGCCCAACCTGCTGGTCGCCCACCCGGGCAAGCCGTACAAGAACGTGAAGGAACTGGTCGCCTACGCCAGGGCCAACCCGGGCAAGGTGAACTTCGGTTCCTCGGGCAGCGGCAGTTCCATCCACCTGTCGGGCGAGCTGTTCAACGCGCTGGCCAAGGTCGACATGGTGCACGTTCCCTACAAGGGCAGCGCGCCGGCGGTGACCGACCTGGTGGGTGGCCAGATCGACATCATGTTCGACAACATGCCTTCGGCGATCCAGCACGTGCGCTCCGGCCGCCTGCGCGCGCTGGCGGTGACCACCGCCAAGCGCTCGCCGGAACTGCCGGACGTGCCGACCATCGCCGAAGCCGGCGTGCCGGGTTACGAAGCCACCTCCTGGTTCGGCATGTTCGCGCCCGCGGGCACGCCCGCGCCCGTGGTCGCCAAGCTCAACGGTGCGCTGGTCAAGGTGCTGGCCGATCCGGAAGTGAAGAAGAAGCTGGCGGAGCAGGGCGCCGAGCCTTACGGCGAGAAGCCGGAGCAGTTCGCCGAGTTCATCCGCAAGGAATCGGCGAAGTGGAGCAAGGTGGTCAAGGAGTCGGGCGCGAGCGCCGACTGATGGATCGCGGGTCCAGCCCGCAATGACGACCCAAGGGGCCGCACACGCGGCCCCTTGTCTTTCGGCGGCCGGAAAACTGAATTCCGGCCGCCCGCTTGCAGCCCCGCGGTTCGCGCCGGACACTGCCGCCAGACCTTCGACGACCAAGGAAGAGGAATGGCGAACCAAGTGGGATGGATAGGGCTGGGCCGCATGGGCGAGGCCATGGTCAAGCGGCTGCTCAAGGCGGGCTACGGCGCCAGCGTCTGGAACCGCACGCGCAGCAAGGCCGAACCGCTGGCCGAATACGGCGCCGAGATCGTGCGCCACAAGACCGACCTCGCGGGCTGCGAGGTGGTCTTCACCATGGTCTCCACCACCGACGACCTCAAGGAGGTGCTGTTCGGCGACGGCGGCCTGGTCACCGGCGCGAAGAAGCCGCGCGTGGTGGTCGACAGCTCCTCGATCTCGCAGGAGGGCTCGGCCGAGATCCGCGCGCGACTGGAAGCGATGGGCGTCGCCTACCTGTGCGCGCCGGTGTCGGGCAACGCCAAGGTGGCCAAGGCCGGC
Source organism: Ramlibacter sp. (assembly GCA_022844525.1). Lineage (GTDB taxonomy): Bacteria > Pseudomonadota > Gammaproteobacteria > Burkholderiales > Burkholderiaceae_C > Ramlibacter. Next base: position 1,706 of record JALHLO010000028.1, on the reverse strand, counting down.
AAGCTGCTGATCGTCGCCTCCGGCCCCAAGGCGCTGTACGAGAAGGCCCAGCCCTACCTGGCGGCCATGGGGCGCAAGGCCATGTGGGTGGGCGAGGGCGAGCTGGCGCGCATCTGGAAGATCGCGCACAACACCATGTTCGGCGTGGTGATCCAGAACCTGTGCGAGATCACGGTGCTGGCGGAGAAGGCCGGCATCCCGCGCCACGTCTTCCTGGAAAGCATCAACGACTCGGTGCTGGGCTCCATGTACACGCGCTACAAGACGCCCGTGCTCACCAACCTCACCTTCGACCAGGTCACCTTCACGCCCAAGCTGCTGCTCAAGGACATGGACCTGGGGATGGGCGCCGCCAAAGCCTATGGCGTCGCGATGCCGGCCGCCGCCGCCACGCGCGAGTCGGTCGCGCGCATGGTGGGCCGCGGCTACGACCACATCGACTTCGCCGTGCTGCTGCAGGAGACCGCGCGCGACGCGGGCCTGGAGCTCAAGCCGGAGAACGTGCAGGTCGACGACGGGCTGGCCTCCTGAGGGCTGCGCGCCGCCGTTCGCATTGCGTGGGGCAGAACACTTCCAAAGGAGACAGACATGAAGCGAATCCTCACCGTGCTGGCTGCCACGCTGATCGCCGGTGGCGCCTGCGCACAGGGCACCTGGCCCAGCAAGCCGATCCGCATGGTGGTGCCCTTCACGGCCGGCAGCGTGACCGACATCGTCGGCCGCACGGTGGCCGAGGCGATGGCCAAGGGCCTGGGCCAGCCCGTGATCGTGGAGAACAAGCCGGGTGCCGGCGGCACGATAGGCGCGGCGCAGGTGGCCAAGAGCGACCCCGACGGCCACACGATCCTGGTGCACTCCTCGGGCCACGCGCTCAATCCCGCGATCTATCCCGGCCTGCCCTACGACACGGTGAAGGACCTCACCGGCGTCACGCCGCTGGCCGCCGTGCCGAACGTGCTGGTGGTGTCGCCCGCGCGCGGCTGGAAGAGCGTGGCCGACGTGATCGCGGCCGCCAAGGCGAAGCCCGGGCAGTTGAACTACGCATCGGCCGGCACCGGCAGCGCCACGCACATGAACGCGGAGAAGTTCAAGCTCAGGGCCGGCATCGACGCGCAGCACGTGCCCTTCAAGGGCACGCCCGAGGCCATCACCGACGTGATCGGCGGGCGCAACGACTGGTTCTTCGCGCCCATGGCGTCGGCGCTGCCCTTGATCCGCGACGGCAGGCTGCAGGCGCTGGCGGTGAGTTCCGCGCAGCGCTCGCCGGCGCTGCCCGAGGTGCCGACCACCGTCGAAGCCGGCGTGCCCGGCTCCGACTACACGCTGTGGGTCGGCCTGATCGTGCCCTCGGCCACGCCGCCGGCGGTGGTCAGGCGCCTGCACGACGAAGCGGTCAAGGCGATCCACTCGCCGGAGGTGAAGGCGCGCCTGGGCAGCCTCGGCGCCGATGGATTGACCATGGAGCCGGCGGCCTTCAACACCTACATCAAGGCGGAGATGGAGACGGCGGCCCAGATCGCGAAGACGGCGAACCTGAAGGCACAATGACCTCCGCATGAGAAGCTTCGTCTTCAATGGCCAGCCGGGCCGCGTGGTGTTCGGGCCCGGCGCGCTGGCGCGGCTGGGCCAGGAGATCGAGGCGCTGGGCGCGCGGCGCGCGCTGGTGCTGTCCACGCCGGAGCAGCGCGCGTCGGCGGAGCACGTCG
>JALHLO010000027.1 GCA_022844525.1 Ramlibacter sp. | reverse complement strand
TGGGAGGGCCTGGACCTGCACGACATGACCGTGGCCTGCGGCTGCGGCGGCGGCGAGGCCGTGCGGCTGGCCCTGCCCAGGGCCTTGAACGCGCGCGCGCTGGTGCTCGATGCCGACGCGCTCAACGCGATCGCGACGGACGCGCAGCTGCAGGGGCTGCTGGCCGCGCGCGGCCGCCGCGGCGCGCCCACCGTGCTCACGCCGCACCCGCTGGAGGCGGCGCGGCTGCTGGAGCTGGACACGGCGATGGTGCAGGCGAACCGGCTGAACGCGGCGCGCGAGCTGGCGCGCAAGTTCGACAGCGTGGTGGTGCTGAAAGGATCGGGCAGCGTGATCGCGGCGCCGGATGGGGCGCTGCGCATCAATCCGACGGGGAACGCGCGGCTGGCGATCGCGGGGACGGGGGACGTGCTCGCGGGAATGGTCGCCGCGCGGCTGGCTTCAGGCGAAAGCGCGTTCGAGGCCGCGAGTGCGGCGGCGTACCTGCACGGGCTGGCGGCGGATCGGTGGGCGGCAGGCGAACCGCTGACCGCCAGTGCCCTCGCCTCGGCGCCTTCGTTGCGCGCCTGAGGTCGCGGTTCGGCTGTCGCCGCTCACCACGACCTACGGGTCCCTGTAGGTCGTGGTGAGCCCGCAGGCGAACCGCGACGCCTCGGCTACCCCCGCCCCACGAACGGCATCTTCGTCGCCATCACCGTGTGGAACAGCACGTTCGCCTCCAGCGGCAGGCTGGCCATGTACAGCACCGACTGGCCGACGATCTTCACGTCCATCAGCGGCTCCACGGCGATCTCGCCATTGGCCTGCGGCACGCCCTTGGCCATGCGCGCGGCCAGGTCGGTCATGGCATTGCCGATGTCGATCTGGCCGACGGCGATGTCGTAGCGGCGGCCGTCCAGCGACGCCGCCTTGGTCAGCCCGCTGACCGCATGCTTGGTCGCCGTGTAGGCGATCGAATGCGGCCGCGGCGCGTGCGCGGAGATCGAGCCGTTGTTGATGATCCGCCCGCCCTTCGGGTCCTGCGCCTTCATCACGCGGAAGGCGTTCTGGATGCCGTAGAACATGCCGTTGAGGTTGGTGTCGACCACGCTCTTCCAGTCCGCCACCGCCATGTCTTCCAGCGGCGCGGCCGGCAGGCCCCGGCCCGCGTTGTTGAACAGCAGGTCCAGGCGGCCGAAGGCCTTGACGGTCGCGTCGAACAGCGCGCGCACCGCATCGGGGTCGGTCATGTCGGTGGGCACCGCCAGCGCCCGCTCGGGCGCCTGCCGCACCACCTCCTGCAGCGGCTCGGGCCGGCGGCCCGCCACCACCACGCGCCACCCGGCGCCCAGCAGGGCCTCGGCGGCCGCCCGGCCGATGCCGGTGCCGCCGCCCGTGACGATCGCGACCTGGCCGGCCGCAGCTGCATTGGTTGCCATGGGACTCTCCTCGCGTGTCGTGTCGTTCAGCGGCGGCTCTTGCGCGCCGCGCGCGGCTTGGCGGCCGCCTTCTTCGCCGCGGACTTCACCACGTCCGGCGCCGCCTTGCGGGTCTTGCCGGCGGCCTTCTTGGCCGCGCGCTTGGTCGATGCCTTCACCGGCACGCCTTCGCGTCCGCTGGGGGCGACGCCCTTGTCCTTCATGGCACGGGCCATGAACTCCTCGTCCTCGCGCACCAGGCGGAAGTCGATCTTGCGCCCGTCCAGGTCCACCCGGCTCACCTGCACGCGCAGCCGCGTGCCGATGGCGTAGCGGATGCCAGTGCGTTCGCCGCGCAGCTCCTGCCGGGCCTCGTCGAACTTGAAGTACTCGCCGCCCAGCTCGGTGATGTGCACCAGGCCCTCGACGTACATCGCGTCCAGGGTGACGAAGATGCCGAAGCTGGTCGCCGCGGTGACCACGCCGGAGTATTCCTCCCCGAGGTGGTCGCGCATGTACTTGCACTTGAGCCACGCCTCGACGTCACGGCTGGCTTCGTCGGCGCGCCGTTCGTTGGCGCTGCAGTGGAAGCCAGCGGCCTCCCAGGCCTGCATCTCGCGCGGCGAGGCCACCACCTTGGCCTTGGGCTTCTGCGAGGGCGGCGCCACGCGCGAGGCCAGCCGGCGCGCCAGCTTCTCGTGCGCCTCGCCGGGCGTCGGCAGCACCGGCAGCTGGTAGCGCTCCTTGTTCAGGATCGCCTTGATCACGCGGTGCACCAGCAGGTCCGGGTAGCGCCGGATCGGGCTGGTGAAGTGCGTGTAGGCCTCGTAGGCCAGGCCGAAGTGGCCGCTGTTGTGGGGCGAATAGATCGCCTGCTGCATGGAACGCAGCAGCATGGTGCTGATCTGCTGGGCGTCCGGCCGGTCCTTGGTGGCCAGCGCGATCTTCTGGAATTCGCCCGGCGTCGGATCGTCCGAGATGGTCAGGCCCACGGCCATGGCCTTGAGGTAGCCGCGCAGGATCTCCTTCTTCTCCGGCGTGGGGCCCTCGTGCACGCGGAACAGGCCCGGGTGCTCCGCCTGCTGGATGTAGTCGGCCGAGCAGACGTTGGCGGCGAGCATCGCCTCCTCGATCAGCTTGTGGGCGTCGTTGCGCACCCGCGGCACGATCTGCTCGATGCGGCCGTTCTCGTCGCAGATGATCTGCGTCTCCACCGTGTCGAAGTCCACCGCGCCGCGCACGTTGCGCGCCTTCAGCAGCGCGCGGTACACGTCGTGCAGGTTCAGGAAGTGCGGCACCAGCTCCTTGCGCCGGGTGGCTTCCGGCCCGCGGGTGTTGGCCAGGATCGCCGCGACCTCGGTATAGGTCATGCGGGCGTGGCTCCACATCACCGCGGGGTAGAACTGGTAGGCGTGGATCTCGCCGGCGGCCGTGATCAGCATGTCGCAAACCATGCAAAGGCGTTCCACCTCCGGGTTCAGCGAGCAGAGGCCATTCGATAGCTTCTCCGGCAGCATGGGGATGACCCGGCGCGGGAAGTAGACGCTGGTGGCGCGGTCGTAGGCGTCGATGTCGAGCGCGCTGCCGGTCTCCACGTAGTGGCTCACGTCGGCGATGGCCACCAGCAGGCGCCAGCCCTTGCCGCGGCCGACCTTGGCCGGCTCGCAGTAGACGGCGTCGTCGAAGTCGCGCGCGTCCTCGCCGTCGATGGTCACCAGCGGCACGTCGGTGAGGTCCACGCGGCCCCGCTTGTCCTGCGGCCGCACCTTGTCCGGCAGCGAGCGCGCCTGGGCGATGCAGCCATCGGAGAATTCGTGCGGCACGCTGTACTTGCGCACCGCGATCTCGATCTCCATGCCGGGGTCGTCGACCTCGCCCAGCACTTCCTTCACGCGGCCCACCGGCTGCCCGTACAGGCTGGGCGGCTCGGTCAGTTCGACCACCACCACCTGCCCCGCCTTGGCCAGGCCGGTGGCGCCCTTGGGGATCAGCACGTCCTGGCCGTAGCGCTTGTCTTCGGGCGCGACCAGCCAGACGCCGCTTTCATGCAGCAGCCGGCCGATGATGGGATGCGGCGGCCGCTCGATGATCTCCACCACGCGGCCCTCGGGCCGGCCGCGGCGGTCGCTGCGCACGATGCGCGCTCGCACGCGGTCGCGGTGCAGCACCGCGCGCATCTCGTTGGGGGGCAGGTAGATGTCGGCTTCGCCGTCGTCGCGCACCACGTAGCCGTGGCCGTCGCGGTGTCCCTGGATCACGCCCTCGATCTCGTCGAGAAGGCCGGCGCTGCCGTTGTTCAGTTCTCTATTTTTGATATACAATCTTGTTTTTCCTGAAATGCCCAGGTGGCGGAATTGGTAGACGCACTAGTTTCAGGTACTAGCGGGTAACTCCGTGGAGGTTCGAGTCCTCTCCTGGGCACCAACTCTCGACACGAGAGGAATGATAAGGCCGGCTTCGCCGGCTTTGTTGTTTGTGGGTGAGATAAAGAAGGCCGGCCGCGCAAGCGGGCCGGCTTTGTTGTTTCCGGGCGCAGCGGCCCGCGGCCGGGGTCAGACGGGCTCGGCAACGAGGTCGTGGCCGTCCGTGGCGACGATGCGCGCCGGCGTGAACTCGCCCACCGCCAGCCGCTTGCTCAGCTTTTGCGGCGCCAGCAGCCGCACGGTGCCGTCGATCTCGGGCGCATCCGCATAGGTGCGGCCGACGCCGCCCTTCCTGCCCAGCGCGGGCGCCGAGTCCACCAGCACCTGCATGGTGGCGCCCACGCGCCGCCGCAGGCGGGCCGCCGAGACCTCCTCGGCCACCGCCATGAAGCGCGCGCGGCGTTCCTCGCGCACCTCCTGCGGCAGCATGCCGGGGATCTCGTTGGCGGCGGCGCCCTCGACGGGGCTGTACGCGAAGCAGCCGGCCCGGTCGATCTGCGCTTCGCGCATGAAGTCCAGCAGGTGCTGGAATTCCTGCTCCGTTTCGCCGGGAAAGCCGGCGATGAAGGTGCTGCGGATCACGAGCTCCGGGCACAGTTCGCGCCAGCGCGCGATCCGCTCCAGGTTCTTCTCGCCGCTGGCCGGACGCTTCATCCGGCGCAGCACGTCGGGGTGGCTGTGCTGGAAGGGCACGTCCAGGTAAGGCAGGACGAGGCCCTGCGCCATCAGCGGAATCACTTCGTCGACATGTGGGTACGGGTAGACGTAATGCAAGCGCACCCAGGCGCCGTGCGGCGCGGCCAGCTCGCCCAGCGCCTGCACCAGGTCCAGCATGCGCGTCTTCACGGGCCGGCCCTCGTAAAAGCCCATGCGGTACTTGGTGTCCACGCCGTAGGCCGACGTGTCCTGGCTCACCACCAGCAGTTCCTTCACGCCGCTTTCGAACAGCGCCTTCGCTTCCCTGAGCACGTCGCCGACCGGGCGGCTCACCAGGTCGCCGCGCAGCGAAGGGATGATGCAGAAGGTGCAGCGGTGGTTGCAGCCCTCGCTGATCTTCAGGTACGCGTAGTGCTTCGGCGTGAGCTTGATGCCCGCCGCCGGCACCAGGTCCACGAAGGGATCGTGCGGCTTGGGCAGGTGCGCGTGCACCGCGTCCATCACCTCCTGCGTGGCGTGCGGGCCGGTGACGGCCAGCACCGAGGGATGCACCTGCGAGACCATGTTGCCGCCCGCCTCGCCCTTGCGCGCGCCCAGGCAGCCGGTGACGATCACCTTGCCGTTGGCGGCCAGGGCCTCGCCGATGGCGTCCAGGCTCTCCCGCACGGCGTCGTCGATGAAGCCGCAGGTGTTGACGATCACCAGGTCCGCCCCCTCGAAGGTCTTGGACGTGGCGTAGCCTTCGGCGCTCAGCTGCGTGAGGATCAGTTCGGAATCGGTCAGTGCCTTGGGGCAGCCGAGGCTGACGAAGCCCACCTTGGGGGTGGTCGTCGGGGTGTCGGGGACGGCGGTCTCGCTCATCCCCCTATTGTCCCTGTTATGGAAAGTCCTACTTCTTGAGCCTGAATGCGCCGAACACCTGCTCGGTGTTCTTCTGCATCTGCTCCTGCATCTTCTCGAACATGGCCCGGGACTGCTCGGCGTAGCTGCCCACCACGCCCTGCATCGGGTTCTGCACGCTCATGAACTGGGTCCACATCTCGGGCGTGAAGTTCTTCGTCTGCTCCGTCATCTGGCTCTGCAGGTCGGTGAAGGCCTGCACGTTCTTCTCGAGGTAGTTGCCCATGAAGCCCTGCATCGCATGGCCGTAGAAGCGGATGATGTTCGCCAGCGCGGCCTCGGTGAACATGGGCGCGCCGCCGGCCTCTTCCTCCAGGATGATCTGCAGCAGGATGCTGCGCGTGAGGTCCTCGTTGGTCTTGGCGTCGCGCACCACGAAGGGCAGCGCGTCCAGCACCAGCTGCTTGACCTCGGCCAGCGTGATGTAGGTCGAAGTCTCCGTGTCGTACAGCCGCCGGTTCGGATACTTCTTGATCACCCGCTGCACGGGCTTGCCTGCCGGGCTGGCCTTCTTGCTGTTCACGAACGGGACTCCTCTGGGCGGGTTGGAGCCCGCACTGTTGCGTTGCAGCAGATTCTAGGGAGGGGAGGTGCGGCCGGTCCGGGGGTGAACCCTTACGGACGCGAGCAGGCGACAGGCCAGGCCAGGGGCGTGCGCGCCAACCCGTCTCCCTCAGGACGGCTTGCCTTCTTCCGTGGGCTCGCCGGCCTCGTCGCGCGCCACCGGCCTGGCGCGCAGCGTGCGGGAGAGGTGCGGCAGGATGCTCGCGGTCCCGACGCCGGAACGATGCCCGCCATCCGGCGACGCGGCCTGCTGTTCCAGCTTCTCGCGTTCGGCCTGCTCGGATAACTGTTGGGTCAGTGGCATCGCAATCCCGGGGATGCCTGATCCTCGTCGGCGACCTTGCGGATTGCTGTCGGACATCGCCCATCGCCCTTGTCCGCGAATCCCCGGACCACCGGGCGCCGCCCTGCCCTCGCATGGATCCGCGTCGCCATCGCATGCATCTTCCATCCCACCCCATGCGGCAGAGGCGAAACGGTGGTCGACGCCTAGACTCCGCGGCCTCAAGCATCGCTCGCCCGCAAGGAGGGACTCATGGCTTCCGTCGACCCCAACGGCCGGCATGGCGACCCGCGCCATCCCCAGTCCCCCCGGAGGTGACCCGAGATGCTGGAGACTCCGCTGGAACGCTCGCGCACGGGCGGCGAACGCAACGACAAGGCCGATGCGCCGCAGGAAAGGCGCGCCACGCTCGGCGACACCTTCGAGTACGCGCTGCCGACGATCTCCCTGCCCCGGGGCGGGGGCGCGATCCGCGGCATGGGCGAGAAGTTCGCCTGCAATCCGGCCACCGGGACGGGCTCGGTGTCCATCCCCATCCTGAGCTCCTCCGGGCGCGGCGGAATGGGGCCGTCGCTGGGGCTGCAGTACGACTCCGGCGGCGGCAACGGCCTGTTCGGCATCGGCTGGTCGCTGGCACCGGGCGCCGTCACCCGCAAGACGGACCGCGGGATCCCGCAATACCGTGACGCCGAGGAATCCGACGTCTTCATGCTCGGCGGCGCCGAGGACCTGGTGCCGGTGCGCCATGCCGACGGCAGCGCCTGGCAGGAGGTCGCCCAGGGCCATCGCATCCACCGCTACCGCCCGCGCATCGACGGCTCGTTCGCGCGCATCGAGCGCTGGGTGCGCATCGCCGACGGCGACACGCACTGGCGCGTGACGACGGCGGGCAACGCCACCAGCGTGTACGGCCTCGATGCCGGCAGCCGCATTGCCGATCCGGCGGACGCCTCGCGCGTGTTCAGCTGGCTGCTGTGCCGGACCGCGGACGACAAGGGCAACGCGATGGCGTTCGAGTACGCGGCGGAGGATTCCCGCAACGTCGACACCACCCAGGCCTGCGAACGCAATCGCAGCGAGGCCACGCGGTCCGCCAACCGCTACCTCAAGCGCATCCGCTATGGCAACCGCGAATCGCTGCTGGTGCAGCCGGACCTCGCCGCGGCGCAGTGGCTGTTCGAGCTGGTGTTCGACTACGACGAGGCGCACTGGCGCGAAACCGTGGCGCTCGACGACCGCGGCGCGGGCCGGGTCGAGGCCGCCATCGAGGCGGGCGCGGCGTGGGCCGCGCGGCCCGACCCGTATTCGCTGCACCGGGCCGGCTTCGAGCAGCGCTGCTACCGGCGCTGCCGCCGCGTGCTGATGTTCCACCGCTTCGCCGAACTCGGCCCCCTGCCCTGCCTGGTGGCCTCCACCGAGTTCGACTACAAGGACATCGCGCTCGCGGACCAGCCGGCGATCCGGCAGGAGCTGGCCCACACGGGCAGCTCGCGCTTCCTGTCGCAGCTGCAGTCGGTGACGCACGCCTCCTATCGGCGCCGGGACGAGGCGCCGGTCCTGCGCGACGGCATCGCGTACCAGTCCTACGACATGCAGGTGCTGCCGCGCGTGGACTTCGACTACACGCGCGCCACCATCCGCGAGGAGGTGGAGCAGGTGCGGGGCGACAGCCTGGACAACCTGCCCGCGGGCTTCGACGACCGGTTGTACCGGTGGCTCGACCTGGAGGGCGAAGGCCTGCCCGGCGTGCTCACCGAGCAGGGCGGCGCCTGGTTCTACAAGGCCAATCGCAGCCCGCTGCCGCAAGGCGACGGCGACACCGTACTTGCGAACTTCGCGCCGCTGCGGACCGTGGCCTCGCTGCCGCAACCGCTGGGCCTCGGGGGCACGCGCCAGTGGCTGGACCTGGACCGCGACGGGGCGCTGGACCTCACCGACCTGTCGGGGCCCACGCCCGGATTCTTCGAACGGACCGCCGACGAGGGCTGGCGCCCGCATACGCCGTTCCACCACCTGCCGAACATCGACTGGCGCGACCCGAACCTGCGCCTGGTCGACCTCACGGGCGACGGCCTGCCGGACGTGCTCATCACCGAGAGCGAGGTGATCGTCTGGCACGAGGGCGAGGGCGAAGCGGGCTTTGCCGCCGCGCGCCGCGTGCACCAGGCGCTGGACGAGGAACTCGGCCCGCGCGTGCTGCTCGCCGACGGCACCCAGACCCTCTTCCTGGCCGACATGGACGGTGACGGACTCACGGACCTGGTGCGCATCCGGCACGCGGAGGTGTGCTACTGGCCCAACCTCGGCTACGGCCGCTTCGGCGCCAAGGTCACCTTCGACAACGCGCCGCTGTTCGACGCGCGCGACCGCTTCGACCCGCGCCGCATCCGGCTGGCCGACATCACCGGGTCCGGCACGGTCGACATCGTCTACCTGCGGCGCGAAGGCGCGGCGATCCACTTCAACCAGTGCGGCAACCGCCTGGGCGATGCGTACACGCTCGCCTTCCCCGCGGTGGACGACACCGCCAACGTGGCCGTGGTGGACCTGCTGGGCAACGGCACGGCCTGCCTGACGTGGAACTCGCCGCTGGCCAACGAGGCCCATGCGCCCATGCGCTACGTGCGGCTCATGGAGGACAAGCCCTACCTGCTCACGCGCGTGCGCAACAACATGGGGGCCGAGACGCGGGTGCGCTTCGCGCCGTCCACGAAGTTCTACCTGGAGGACCAGCGCAAGGGCCGCCCCTGGATCACCAGGCTGCCCTTCCCGGTGCACGTGGTCGAACGCGTCGAAAGCTTCGATGCCGTCAGCCGCAACCGCTTCACCTCCCACTACGCCTACCACCATGGTTGCTACGACGGCGTGGAGCGCGAGTTCCGCGGCTTCGCCATGGTGGAGCAATGGGACACCGAGGCCTACGAGGACTACGCCGCGGGCGTGACCGCGCTGGGCGGCGACCAGGAACTGGGCCCGCAGTTCTACCAGCCGCCCGTGCACACCCGGACCTGGTTCCACACCGGCACCTACTTCGAGGAACGCTCCATGCTGGCGCGCCTGCGCGCGGAGTACTTCGAGGGCCGGGCGCTGCTGCCCGACAGCCTGCTGCCCGCCGGCATGGACGCCGGGGAGCATCGCGAATGCGTGCGCGCGCTCAAGGGCGCCATGCTGCGGCGGGAGATCTACAGCGACGACGGTTCCGCCGGGGCGGACATTCCCTACCAGGTGAGCGAGAGCCGCTACGAGGTGCGGCTGCTGCAGCAGCGCCATGCCGGCCGCCATGCCGCCTTCATGCGCGTGGAGCGGGAAGCGATCGCGGCGTACTACGAGCGCAACCTCGCGGACCCGCGCATCACGCACGAGTTCAACCTGGAGTTCGGTCCGTACGGCAACGTGCTCAAGTCCGCGGCCGTGGTCTACGGCCGCCGGGTCGCGGATGCGGCGCTGCCGGCCACCGTGCGGGCGGAGCAGGCGCGGCTGTGGGTGACGTACTCCGAAACGGACTACACCGCGGACATCGACATCCCGGCCTCCCGCGCCTGGCGGCTGCGCGTGCCCTGTGAGAGCCGCGCCTGCGAAATCACCGGCGTCGCGCCGGCCGCAAGCCTGTTCCGCCTGGAAGAACTGGCGGCGGCCATTGCCGCCACGGCCCCGATCGCCTACGACGCCATCGCCGACGGCTCGCCGCAAAAGCGCATGCTCGCCCAGACCCGCGGCCTGTTCCGCGACAACGCGCTGAACCCGCTGCCGCTGGGGCAATGGGACTCGCTGGCCCTTCCGGCGCAGAGCTTTTCGCTGGCCTTCACGGCGGCCTTCGTCGCCACGCACTATGCGGGCCGGGTGAGCGACGCCGAACTGCTGGCCGCCGGCTACGTGCATTTCGACGGCGACACGCAGTGGTGGATCCCCTCGGGCACGGCGGTGTATCCAGCCGATCCGGCCGCGAACTTCTACATCCCGCTCGGCGGCCGCAATCCCTTCGGCATCGAGACGCGGCTCACCTTCGATGCCTACCACCTGCTGGTGGAGCGCACCGAGGTCGTCCAGGCGCCGTGGAACGTCACCACCGCCATCAACGACTACCGCATGCTCGCGCCGGTGCTGTCCACCGACGCCAACGGCAATCGCGCCGGCGTCCGCTTCGACACCCTCGGCCAGGTGGTCGCCACGGCCGTCATGGGCAAGGAGGGCAGCGGCGAGGGCGACACGCTGGACGACCCGACCGCGCGCATGGAGTACGACCCCTTCAGCTGGATGCGCAGCGGCCGGCCCAACCACGTGCACACCTTCGCGCGCGAGCGGCACGGCGCGGCCGACACGCGCTGGGTGGAGAGCTACACCTACACCAACGGGACCGGCAGCGTGGCGATGGTCAAGCAGCAGGCCCACCCCGGCCGCGCGCTCCAGGTGGACGCGGCGGGCAACGCGGTCGAAGTGGACGCCGACCCGCGCTGGATCGGCAACGGCCGCAGCGTCGTCAACAACAAGGGCAGCGTGGTCAGGCAGTACGAGCCCTACTTCAGCACCACGCACGCCTACGAGGACGAGCGCGCGCTGCGCGAGCTGGGCGTGTCGCCCATCGCCTACTACGACGCGCTCGGGCGCAACATCCGCACCGAGTATCCCGACGGCACCCTGTCGCGCGTGGAGTTCACGCCCTGGCTGCGGCGCCTGTTCGACGCCGGCGACACCGTGCGCGAGAGCGCGTGGTACGCCGACCGCGGCAGCCCGGACCCGGCGCTCGAGCCCCAGCCGCTGGCCGACCAGCCGCGCCGCGCCGCCTGGCTCAGTGCGCGGCGGGCGAACACGCCGGGCATCGTGCATTTCGACAGCCTCGGCCGGCCGGTGCACGCCGTCACGGACTACGGCGGCGGCGTGACCGCCACGGCGCGCGTGCAGCAGGACCTGACGGGGCGCTTCTCCGCCACCTACGACCACCTGGGCCGCGAGATGGCGACCGCCCTGATCGCCATGCACGGAGGCCCGGTCACGTCGAACAGCGCCGAGAAGGGGCGGCGCTGGGCCTTCCTGGACATCACGGGAGCGGTCCTCAAGACCTGGGACACGCGGGGCCGCGAGCTGCGCACGCAGTTCGACGCGCTGCGCCGTCCCACCGGCATGCTGGTGGTGGAGCCCGGCCAGCCCGACCGGGTGTGGCAGTGCGTGGTGTACGGCGACCGCCTGCCCGACGCGCGGCAGCGCAACCTGCTGGGCGTCCCGCACCTGATGTTCGACCAGTCCGGCCAGGTGCGCATCCCGGCGCTCGACTTCAAGGGCCAGCCCGCCCGCGTCGAGCGCCTGCTCGCCCGCGAGTACCGCAACGTCGTGGACTGGAGCGCCGTGCTCGCCGAAGCGAACGTCGCCAACATCCAGGCCCTCGCCGATCCAGCGCTGGAGACGGGGGAGGTGTTCGCCGCGGCGGGCAGCTACGACGCGCTCGGGCGGCCGACCCTGGTCACCCTGCCGGACGACACGGTGATGGAGCCGCGCTACCACGTGGGCGGCATGCTGGCCAGCCTGCGCGCCCGCATCCGCGGCCAGGGCCCGTGGATCGACTTCCTGCGCAGCCAGGACTACGACGCGCGCGGCAAGCGCCAGTTCGCCCACCTGGGCAACGACCTGCTCACGCGCTACTTCCACGACCCGCGCACCTTCCGGCTGGTGCGCATGCTCACGCACCCGGCGGGCAGCCCCGGCGCGGCGCTGCAGGACCTGCACTTCGAGTTCGATGCCGTCGGCAACGTGGTGTACGCGCGCGACGACGCGCAGCAGACGCGCTACTTCAACAACGCGGTGGTGCGGCCGGAATCCTTCTACGAGTACGACGCCGTCAACCAGCTGGTGCGCGCCTCGGGCCGCGAATCCGCCGGCGGCGTCAACGATGCCGTGCGCACCCACGAGGACCTGGCTTCGCTGCCGCAGCTGCCCGCCGCCAACAACGACACCGCCGTGCGCAACTACACGGAGGAGTACGACTACGACCTGCTGGGCAACATCACGGCGGTGCGCCATCGCTACCAGGCCCAGGCGGGCGCCGGGGCCGGCTGGACGCGGCACTACCGCTATGCCTACCAGGCCGATGCCGCCGACCGCACGAACCGCCTGGTCGCGACCAGCCTGCCCGGCGACGCCGAGGCCGGCCCATACACCGGCACCTACCAGTACGACGCCAACGGCAACATGACCCGCATGCCGCACCTGGCGCAGCTGGACTGGAACGCCATGGACCAGTTGCAGCGCGTGGACCTGGGCGGCGGCGGCACGGCCTACCACGTGTACAGCGCTTCCGGCGGGCGCATCCGCAAGGTGATCGACCGCAACGGCTCCCTGCAGCTGGACTGGATCTACCTGGGCGGCGTGATGATCTTCCGCCGGCGGCGGCGCGACACGGGCCAGCTGCTGTTCGAGCGGCGCACGGTCCATGTCAAGGACAACGGCGGCGCCATCGCGCAGGTGGACACCAAGACCGTCGACGTCGACGGCCACGACCCGGCCAACGCGCTGGGCGTGCCGCTGGTGCGCTACCAGTACGGCAACCACCTGGGCTCCTGCGGCATCGAGACCGACCAGGACGGCGAGGTCGTGTCGTACGAGGAGTACCACCCCTTCGGGACCACCTCGTACCGCGCCAACCGCGCGGGCTACGACGTGAGCCTCAAGCGCTTCCGCTTCAGCGGCAAGGAATGCGACGACGAGACCGGCCTCTACTACTTCGGCGCGCGCTTCTACGCGCCGTGGCTCGGGCGCTGGACCAGCGCCGACCCCGGCGGCTTCGTCGGCGGCTTCAACCTGTTCCGCTACTGCTCGAACAACCCGGTGATGTCGCGCGACCCGAACGGCATGAAGGACTCGCCCACCGAGGTTTTTTCCCCGTCCGACGATCCCCTTCGCGACCCCAGCCGCAGCGCCGAGGCGCGCGCCTACCTGGAAGGGGTCTACACCTCGCGCCTGATCGACCAGACGAAGGTGTTCCGCATCGACGCGATGCACTACGTGGCCAGCACCCGCAGCTGGTTCATCGACAGCTGGCACCTCGAGGACCGGCCGGCCGAAGCACCTCCCGCGGGCGAAGGCGAAGGCGCGGGCGGCGAGGGTGGCGGCGGCGACGGCGACGGCGACGGAGCCGATGCCGCAGCGACTTCGGAAGGCAGCGACACCACCACGACCAGCGCCGCCCAGACCGGCGGCGAGGACTCGCGGGTCGGCGAAGGCGGCGACATGGGCGCCACCGCGCGCGCGCCGCAGACGATCCACGAAAACCCGCCCGGCTTCACGCTGGAAGTTCCCGACCAGTTCGACGACGCGAAGGTCGAGGCCACGCGCGAACGCATCATCGACGACCGCGGCGTGGGCCACCGCTCCACCGGAGCCGACGGCAGCCGCACCGACGACATCCGCGCCGACTTCGACAACCTGCGCCGGCAGTACAACAACTCGCTGCCGCCCAACCAGCGCGCCAGCCGGGCCAACGGCACCGCCGTCGACCACACGGTGGAGCTGCAATACATCATCCGCGGCAACGAAACCGCCGGCGCCGACACCGTGCGCCCGCAGGACCACCGCATCCAGAACGCGAGCGTGAACAGCTCGGACGGCCGCACCGGCCGCAACGTCGCCGACGCGCAGATCGCCCGCGGCGTCCCCGAGGACGTGCCGGCCGGCGGCGTGGCCCGCAGCCGGGACATGGGCTCGTGGGCCGCCAGCGAGCGCGTGCGCACCGGCGCGCGCTGGGGCGGCTACGGCCTGATGGTCGCCGGCCCGCTGCTCACGGCCTATGGCGCCTACCACGCCAACAACCCGGTCATCTCCGGCGGCGCCGCCGGCGCCGCGGCGGTCGAGGCGGGCGGCACGGGCTACTACTTCTACGGCCGCTTCGCACTGGGTGGCGGCAACGGCTTCGCCGCGGGACGCGCCGTGATGGCCACGGGCGGCCGGGTGGCCATGGGCGCCGGCGGCGTGGGGCAGGCGCTGCTCTCGGGGTACATGGCGTACGAGGACGCGCAGCGCGGCGACTGGGTCGCGTTCGGCTTCGACCTCGCGGCGGCCATCGGTGGCGTCTGCCTCCTGGCGGCGGCCATCGTGACATCACCGGCCTGGGCCACGGGCCTGGCCATCGTCGGCATCGCGACCGGGCTGGCGGCGGGGGGGTATTGGCTCGGTCGTTCCCTGGGCTTCTGGGGCTCGTAAACCAACCGCGCGCCACTTGCGCGCAACAGATGGGGTGATCGCATGGACATGCAGGAAATCAGCCGCAACGAAACCTCCTTCCGCGTCGCGGCGTTGCACCAGGCCTTGTCGCAGCTGGGACTCACGGTTGCCGAAGGGGAACAGGACCGCGCGCTGGCGGGGGACGACACCATGAAGAAGGTGCGGGTCTTCCAGCAGCAGCGCGGCATCACGCCCGACGACGGCTACGTGGCGGACATGGTGACGATCAACGCGCTGACCGACGCGCTCCGGCAGGGCGGCAAGCTGGACGACGACCGCGCCTTCACGGTGCGCGGGACGGTCCGGGGCGCGGACGGCACGGGCCAGAAGGGCGTGCAGGTGCTGGCCTTCGACCTGGACCTGCGCGGCGCGGCCCTGCACCGGCGGGTCGGGACGCTGGCCGAGATGCAGCAGAACGGCGGCTTCGAATTCCTCGGCAGCGCGCGGTCGGATGCCGAGGGCCGCTACACCATCAAGTTCTACGACTGGCAGTACCGCCGCGCGGAGCGCAGGAAGGCGGACGTGGTCGCCTTCGCCGTGGAAAGCGGCAAGGACAAGGCCGCCATCACCGGCCGCTCGCGGGTGGCCGTCACCGAGGACTTCACGGCCGACGGCCAGGTGTCCGACCTGGACGTGGTGCCCGATGCGGCCGACCGGCGCACCGAGTACGCGGCCCTGATGCAGGCGCTGGAAACCTTCCTCAAGGAGAACAAGGTCCGCTTCGCCGACATCGCCGGCAACGGCGACCAGCTCGCGTTCACGGCCGCGGAGATCGATGTTGCCCGCGACCGCCTGGACGTCGCCGCGCAGGCGCAGCGCCTGCTGGGCAAGCTCGAAGGCAAGTTCGACCCGCGCGCCGCGCACGAAATGCTGTACGGGCTCGGGCGCGAGCAGGTCCTGCTGGCGCCGGACGCCCTGCAGGGCAAGAAGGACGAGGAACTGCGAGCGGCACTGGCGCGCGCGGCGCAGCGGCGCATCGTGGCGGCCGCCGATCCCGGGCAGCTCGCCCTGCTCCTGCGCGCCATCCGCGCGCAGGCGGCGCGCGTCGTCCTCGAAGACGAAAGCCCGCGCCGCGCCACGCTCAACGCCATGCTGCAGTCCGCGCTGCCCAAGGCGTCGCAGCGCGCGGCCTTCCTCGAGGCCGTGGGCAGCTTCTCCGGCAGCGATTACCGCGACTTCTGGACGAAGCACCTGCCGGCGCAGCCGGAGTTCAGGGACCACGCCGCCCAGATCGGCCGCCTGCAGCTCACGCAGCAGCTCACGCAGATCACCGGCGACCACTCGAAGCTGGTGAGCGCGCTGCTGGACGAGCGCAAGGTCGGCTCCATCGATGCCCTGTTCGAGCTGGAGCAGGACGACTGGCGCAAGCTGGTGGAAAAGACCGGCGTGCCGCAATCGGTGCCCGGCACCGACGACGCCGCGCGCGCGCGGCTGTACGTGCAACAGGTGCAGGACATCCTGAACCAGGCCTTCCCCACCAGGCGCATCGCCCGGATGATCCGCGGCCAGCAGCTGCCGATCGAGAAGGCCAGAGTGGCGGGGGCGATCCAGAACTTCCTGCAGAAGGCGGCGCACTTCGACATCGCCACCTCGCCGCTGCACCAGTTCGACCAGGCGCTCAAGGACATCGCGCAGGACCAGTACCCGGAAGCGCGCGCCGAGCTCGCGAAGATCCAGCGCACCTTCCAGGTGAGCCCGCACCCCGAGGCCATGGCGGGCCTGATGGAGCACAAGCTCACCTCCGCGACCGCGATCGCGGCCATCCCGCGCAAGAACTTCATGGACACCTACGGCGACGCCGTGGGCGGCCAGGAGGTGGCGTACGCGATCCACCAGCGCGCCACCCAGGTGGCCGCGCGCTCCGAGACGACGGCGATGCGCATCCTGGACTACACCGGAACGTACGCGCCGGCGTATGCGCTCGGCGGGGACGACATCGCGATGGCGACCGAGGCGCTCGCCAAGCACATCCCCAATTACGCCGAACTCTTCGGCAGCCCCGACCTGTGCGAGTGCGAGCAATGCCGCTCGGTGTACGGCGCGGCCGCCTACTTCGTGGACCTGCTGCGCTTCCTCTGGCGCGGCGACGTGAACGCGAACGGCGACTCGCCGCTCGACCTGCTCAAGGACCGCCGGCCCGACCTGCTGCGGCTGCCGCTGACCTGCGAGAACACGAACACGATCGTGCCCTACATCGACCTGGCCAACGAGGTCATGGAGCACTATGCCGCCCAAGGCTCGCTGACCAACTACGCGGGCCACGACACCGGCGAGGCAACGGCGCAGGAGCTGCGGGCCAACCCGCAGAACTTCAACCTGGAGGCCTACCGCAAGGTCAAGGACGCGCGCTATCCCTTCTCGCTGCCCTATCACCAGCCGCTGGACACCATCCGGGTCTTCGGCGAGCACCTGAAGGCCAGCCGCCACGACCTGCTGGCGGCGGTGCACCCGCAGCCGGACGCCACGCAGGCGCAGGCCATCGCCGCCGAGGCGCTGCGGCTCTCGCAGGAGGAGTACCGCGTGCTGACCGGCCAGGACTTCGGCGGCACGGCGGACGCCACGGCGCTGCACGCCTCCTACGGCCTGGCCGCGGCGGGCGACCTCGACTCGCTCAAGGCCGTGCGCGAGTTCATGCGCCGCACCGGCCTGGCGTACCCGGAGCTGGTCGAGGTGGTCAAGACGCGCTTCGTGAATCCGCACCAGCCCACGCTGGAGTTCCTGCAGGCTCTGTTCTCCCACGGCACCCTCGACGCCAACCTGCTCTACACGAAGCTCGGGCAGATCGAAGCCGGCACCCTGAATCCCGCCGCCGACGCCGCCATCCTGGCCGCGATCAACGGCTACAACGCCGCGCGCGGCACCTCGGTCACCGCGGCGCAGCTGGCGCAATGGGTGGACGACCACCTGGCGGAGTTCAAGCAGGTGCTCACGCTGTACCAGCCCGATTCCACGTGCGACCTGGACACGACCGAGCTGCGCACGATCCAGCGGGTGTACGAGGGCGGCGCGGACAGCGGCATCACCAACGCGACCTGGACGCGGCTGCATCGCTTCATCCGCATGTGGCGCAAGCTGGGCCTGACGGTGCACGAAACCGACCTGCTGATCACCGCGCTGGGCGAGGCCGACGTGACGCCCGCGCTGGTCGCGAAGCTGGAACCGGCGTTGCGGCTGAAGTCGCAGTACAAGCTCGCGGCCAACCAGCTGGCGGTGTTCTGGGGCGGCATCGACGCCTACGGCGACAAGTCGCTGTACCGCAAGCTGTTCCTGAACCGGGCCGTGCAGCAGATCGACCCGGCGTTCCTGGCCGATGCCTGGGGCGGCTACCTGCAGGACCCGGCCGAGCCCATCGGCGACCACCTGTCCGCGATCCTGGCGGCGTTCCGGATCTCCGAGGAGGACCTGCAGGCGATCCTGGGCGTGGCCCGGGTGGTGGACGCCGGCGCCCCGCGCGCCATCGCCACCGCCACCGACCTCCTCGACCTCGGAACCCTGAGCACCTTGTACCGCCACGTGCTGGTGGCCAAGGCACTCAAGATGAAGGTGGCCGACCTGTGCACGCTGGTGCAGGTGAGCGGCGCGACCCCCTTCAGCCTGTGGGACGTGCAGGCCAAGGCGTTCGGCGGCATCGCGCCGCAGGCCACCGCCGACTTCGTGGCCTGGGCCGCCGCCACCAAGGAGGCGGGCTTCAAGGCGTCCGTGCTCCAGTACATCGTCGAAGGCACGCTGCCGGCCGGTTCCAGCCTCGGCCTGGGCGCGGACAAGGTGACGCGCGCCGTCACGGCCATCCGCGCCGCCTTCCGCGCCATCGAACAGGACCATCCCGACACGATGCCCGCGCCGCTCACGCCCGAGGCGCTGCATTCCAGGCTGTCGCTGAGCTTCGCTCCCGCGATCGCCACCCGCCTGCTCGCGATCGTCGGCGGGACGGCGGTGTTCGAGACGGTGACCCAGGGCAACCTGGACGTCGCCCTGCCCGAGGCGCTGGCCGCCAGGTACACCTACATCAAGGCCAGCGGGCGGCTGGTGGCCACCGGTGTCATGACCGACGCCGAACGGGCCGCGCTCAAGGCGCTGGCGAACACCAACGCCGCTTTCGACGGCGCGGTCGACGCGTTGCACGCGGCCCCGGAGCAATTCCTGGCCGACCACTTCAGCGGCGCCGGCGGGGTGTTCGCCGACCTGGCGCAGGCCCGGCGCGTCCTGCTGGACCATCCCGCGCAGGCCACGCCGGCGACCATCGACGAGCGCCTGGCCTACGTCTACGCGCACTTCCTGCCCGTGCTCAAGACGCGCCTGCGGCGCGACGCGATCACGCAGCACCTGGCGTCCCTGCTCGGGCTGAGCGACGCCGCGACCGCGGCCCTCATCGAGGCGCAGCTCGACGACCTGGTCGCCAGGCTCTCGACCGAAGGCTTCTCGGCGACCTACTTCAGCGACGCGGCCTGGACGGCGGTGGCGCTGGAGCGCACCGACGCCACGGTCGATTTCGACTGGGGCAACGCGGCGCCGGACGCGCTGGTGCCCGCCAACAACTTCAGCGTGCGCTGGCAAGCCGACATCGCCCCGCCGGCCACCGGCGAGTACACGCTGGTCGTCGGCGTGGCGGGCGCCAACGATGCGTTCCGGCTGTACCTCGACGACGCGCTGCTGCTGGAAAAGGCCGCGGCCGACGCCAGCCTGTCCCTCGAGGCCCTCGCGACCCTCAACGCCTCGCGGCTGCACCGGCTCACGCTGGACTACGCCGAGACGACGCAGGAAGCCGGCATCCGGCTGCAGTGGAAGCGCGCTTCGCGCGAACTGGAGACCGTGCCGGCGGGCGTCGCCTGGCCGGCCGAGATCGTCGACGGTTTCGCGGCGCTGGCCGCCATCCTCCACCGGGCGGCCCGCTTCATCGGCACCTTCAAGCTCGATGATGCCGAGGTCGGCCACCTGGTCGATCACGACAGCGACTTCGGCGGCCTGGACTTCGCCGCCATCGACGTGGCCGGCTGGCAGCGCGTGCACGACTACGTCGCCCTGCGCAACGCCGCGCCGCAGGCGCAGGTCTCGCTGGTGGACGTGTTCGCCGCGGCCGGCGTGAGCGATCCCGCGCCCTCGGTGGCGGGCCTCAAGGCCCTCCTGTGCCAGGCCACGGCCTGGGACCCGGCCAACGTCGACCACCTGGTCGACTCGCACTTCTCGCTGGCCGTGGCCGATTTCCGGAACGAGATCGCGCTGAACCGCGTGCGCGCGATCGTGGAGCTGGCCGTGCGGACCGGCCTGTCCGCCGCGACGCTGGTGGCAGTCGGCGCCATCGAGACCGATTTCGACGTCCTGCACGCCCGGGCGCAGCTGCTGAAGAACACGGTCAAGGCCAGGTACGACGAGGGTGACTGGCTGCAGCTGGCCGGCGACCTGAGCGACCAGCTGCGCCGCAGCCAGCAGCAGGCCCTGGTCGCCTACCTGCTGACGCGGCCGGCCATCCGCGCGTGGGGCGCGACCGACGCGGACAGCCTGTTCGAGTATTTCCTGATCGACGTGCAGATGGGCGCGTGCATGGACACCTCGCGCATCGTGCAGGCGAACGCCTCGGTGCAGATGTTCGTCAGCCGCTGCCTGCTCAACCTCGAAAGCGACCTGTCCACGGGCGTGGAGCGCGGCGTCGCGCCCGCCGCCATCGACCGGGAGCGCTGGGAGTGGATGAAGAACTACCGCGTGTGGGAGGCCAACCGCAAGGTCTTCCTGTACCCGGAAAACTGGCTGGAGCCGGACTGGCGCGGCGACCGCAGCGATTTCTTCCGCGACCTGGAGTCCTTCCTGGTGCAGAACGACATCACGGAAAGCAGCGTGGAGCAGGCCTTCCGCAACTACCTGGGCTCGCTCGACGAGGTCGCCAACCTGGAGGTGTGCGGCCTGCACCGGGAGAACCACGACGACGGCTCGTTCAGGTGCCTGCACGTCTTCGCGCGCACCCACGCCGCGCCCTACAAGTTCTTCTACCGGCGCTGGAACGAGTACCGCAAGTGGACGCCGTGGGAAAAGATGCCGGTCGACGTGCGCATGGTGGAGAAGGGCAACGCCGGCGGCGTGCAGCTGATCCCCGTGGTGTGGAAGAAGCGGCTGTTCCTGTTCTGGCCGGAGTTCAACAAGGTCGACACCGACCCGGGCACCACCGGCAGCAGCACGGCCGAGGGCGCCGCCAAGCAGCCGCTTTCCACCTTCAAGGCCAAGAGCTACTACGAGGTCCGCCTCGGCTACAGCGAGCACGTCGACGGCAAGTGGACCCCGAAGAAGCTGACCAAGGAGTTCATCAACGAATTCCCGGACGAGGGCTTCCATGCCGAGAAGGACCTGCTGTTCAAGGCCGCGGTCTCGCCGGCCACGCAGCAGCTCGTGATCACGGCGCTCGACGAGTACTGGAACATCTCCCGCGGGTACTTCGTCTTCGACGACATCCAGTCCCCGGTGTCCGCGCACTTCAGCTCCAAGTCGCGCTGGGTCACGGCTCCCGGCAGCGGCTACGAGTACTTCCACAACGACCGCAAGGACTTCGCGGCCCTGCAGCTCGAGGCCGACACCTACCTGCGCAACACCACCCTGCACCGCCTGCTGCCGGTGGACACCCAGTACGGGCTCAACCTCACCCTGGCCGACCCGTTCTTCTTCAAGGAGGGCCCGCGCAGCTACTTCGTGCGGCCGGTGGACATCACCATCGTCGACTGGGTGCGCAACCCGGACGTCCGGGCGCCCTACCTCCCGGGACTGGTCGACGACCGCGGATGGAAAGTCCCGGTGGATCTCCCGATCCCGGAAATCGGGCCGGAGGACTACCTCGAGGCGATGCCGGCGGCCGGCTTCATTCCCAAGTACGACGGCGGCCGCCCGGTGCTGTACTTCGGCGCCAGCGTGGCGACCGGCGAGCCGGTGATGCTGGCGGACGACTATGCGGGAGCGCCGGAAATCGCCATCCCCGCAGTTGCGGCGGCGGCCCCGCGCGCCATGCGCGGCATGGCCCCCATGCGCGAAACCCACGCGATGCGCGCCGCGGCCGATGTCGCGGTAGCCGCCGAGCCCGCCATGCGGGTCCGCGCGGAACGCCGGGAATCGATGGCGACGCCGATGACGGCCACGCTGCGCGCCCGGGACATCGGCTACGCGGCCCCGGCCTTCGGCGGCGTGGCCAAAGGCTTCGGCTCCTGGTACGCCAATACGCGCTTCGACCGCGGCCTGGAGTTCCACACCTTCCACCACCCCTACTCGGCGCAGTACGTGCACAGCCTCAACCGCGGCGGCGTGCCCTCCCTCATGGCCAGCGACACCACGCTGCCCTCCGACGAAGGCACGCGGTTCGAGGACACCTACGACCCGAACTTCACCGACGGCTTCGTGCGCAAGCCCGCCGACTTCCCGCTGCGCACGTACTACAAGGACAACGTCTGCTTCGACGTGTACGGGGCCAACAGCTGCTACAACTGGGAGCTCTTCTTCCACGCGCCCCTGTACATCGCCACGCGCCTGTCGCGCAACGGCCAGTACGAGCAGGCGATGAAGTGGTTCCACTACATCTTCGACCCGACCACGGACGCGCCCGCGGAGCCTGGGGCATCGGAGACCTCGCGCTACTGGAACGTGCCGCCCTTCCGCGGAACGCCGCAGCAGTCGCTGGAGGACTGGTTCCGCACGCTCGGCGCCAACACCGATCCCGCGGTGGAGAACGCCACGGTCGCCGAATGGCGCGACAACCCCTTCGACCCGCACCTGGTGGCGGCCAACCGCCCGCTGGCGTACATGAAGCACGTGGTGGTCAAGTACGTGGAGAACCTGGTGGCCTGGGCCGACTCGCTGTTCCGGCAGGACACCATGGAGAGCGTCAACGAGGCGCTGCAGATCTACGTGATCGCCAGCCACATCCTCGGCCCGCGGCCCGAGTTCGTGCCCGGGCGCGGCGAGGTGAAGGCCGAGTCGTACAGCTCGCTGGAAGCCCGCTGGGACGACTTCTCCAACGCGCTCGTCGAGCTGGAGAACATCTTCCCCTACAGCAGCGAAACCTTCTCCGCCGATTCCACCAGCGGCAGCAACCTGCTGGGCGTGGGCCCGTCCCTGTACTTCTGCATCCCGCCCAACGACAAGCTGATGGCGTCCTGGGACACGGTGGCCGACCGGCTGTACAAGATCCGCCACTGCCAGAACATCGACGGCGTGTTCCGCAAGCTGGCGCTGTTCGCGCCGCCGATCGACCCGGCCGCCCTGGTGCAGGCCGCCTCGCAGGGCCTGAGCCTCGGCAGCATCCTGGCCGACCTGTCCAGCCCGCCGCCCATCTACCGCTTCACGCACCTGATCCAGAAGGCCAACGAGTTCTGCGCCGACGTGCGCTCGCTGGGCCATGCCCTGCTCGCCGCGCTGGAGAAGAAGGACGCCGAGGAACTGGCGCACCTGCGCGCCACCCACGAAGTGCAGATGCAGACCCTGGTGACCGCGGTCAAGGAACGGCAGGTGCTGGACGCGCGCAGCAACCAGCAGCAGCTGGAGAAGGCGCGCGAAGGCTCGGTGTTCAAGCTGCGGCACTACCTGGGCCTGCTGGGCAACGATTCCGTCACCATTCCCGCCGCGCCCTCGGTGTCGGCCAGCCTGACGGTGGACAGCGCGCTGCCGGCCGACACGGGCATCCCGAACATCGCCACCGATGTCGACGTCTCGCTGGTCGACGGCGGCGAGGCCGGCGTGAAGGTGATCCCGCGCGAGCAGCAGGAGCTGCTGCTCATGCTGGGCGGCCAGATCCTGCACCAGATCGCGACCATGGGCGAAGGCCTGGCGGGGACGATGAACTTCATCCCGAACTTCTCCGCCCAGATCGAGCCCTTCGGCTGCGGCGCCAGCATCAGCTACGGCGGCTCCAACATCGCCGGCGGCATCTCGGGGCTGGCGAAGATCCCGGCGGGGCTGTCGGACCTCGTCAACTTCGGCGCCACCATGGCGGGCAAGATGGCGGGCTTCATCCGCCGCGAGCAGGAGTGGACCTTCCAGGCCAACCTGGCGGCCAGGGAGATCATCCAGATCGACAAGCAGATCACCTCCGCCCAGATCCGCGTGCAGATCGCGGAGAAGGAACTGGAGAACCACCGGCAGTCCATCCTGAACGCGCAGCAGGTGGAACAGTTCCTCACCGCGAAGTTCACCAGGCAGGACCTGTACCAGTGGATGAAGGAGCAGCTGTTCGCCGTCTACAAGCAGGCCTACAACCTCGCCTACGAGATGGCGAAGAAGGCGGAGAACGCCTACCGCTACGAGGTGGCCGGGCCGGCTTCCTTCATCCAGTACGGGTACTGGGACACCCAGCGCCAGGGCCTGCTCGCGGGCGACAAGCTGCAGCTCGCGCTGCGGCAGCTGGAGAAGTCCTACCTGGACGAGAACCGCCGCGAGCTGGAGCTGGTCAAGAGCGTGTCGCTGGCCCGCCTGGACCCGCTGGCGCTGATCGCGCTGCGCGAAACCGGGCGCTGCTACCTGCGGCTGCCCGAGGAGCTGTTCGACCTGGACTTCCAGGGACACTACTTCCGCCGCATCCGCAACGTGCGCCTGTCGATTCCCTGCATCGCCGGTCCCTACACCTCGGTCAACTGCACGCTGCGCCTGCTGAACAACGCCATCCGCACCGGCACCTCCATGAACAGCTCGGGCGGCTACGAGCACGAGAACGACGAAGGCGTGTGGATCGACGACGACCGCTTCCGGGTGAACCACGTGCCCGTGACGGCCATCGCCACCAGCACGGCGCAGGCGGACGCGGGGCTGTTCGAGTTCAACTTCCGCGACGAACGCTACCTGCCCTTCGAATACGCCGGGGCGATCAGCGAATGGCAGGTCGAACTGGCCAGGGACGAGGAGCTGCGGCAGTTCGACTACGCCACCATCAACGACGTCGTGCTGCACCTGGGCTACACGGCGCGCGAGGACGCCGGCCTGTTCCGCGAGAAGGCGGTGAATTCGCTGAAGGACTTCATTGCCAACGCGGCCGACCGGTCGGACCAGCCGCTGATGCAGATGTTCAGCCTGCGGCACGAGTTCCCCACCGAGTGGTACCGCTTCCTGCACCCGGCCGCCGCCGGTGCCGAGCAGCGGCTCACCTTCACGCCGGCGCGCAGCCGCTTCCCCTTCTTCGCCCGGGACCGCGCGGTGACCGTGATGCGGATGGACGTACTGGCGCGTTCCACGGCCACTGCCAGCTACCACCTGAGGATGAGCTACACGAGCACCGACGAGGACACCGTGGATTCGTCGCAGATCGCGCTGTCGCAGGTCAGCGCCTACGG
>JALHLO010000026.1 GCA_022844525.1 Ramlibacter sp. | reverse complement strand
CGGCCTGATGAAGGCGGTCGACAAGTTCGAATACCGCCGCGGCTACAAGTTCTCGACCTATGCCACGTGGTGGATCCGCCAGGCCATCACCCGCTCGATCGCCGACCAGGCGCGGACCATCCGCATCCCGGTGCACATGATCGAGACCATCAACAAGATGAACCGCATCTCGCGCCAGCACCTGCAGGAGTTCGGCTTCGAGCCGGACGCCAGCATCCTGGCGGCCAAGATGGAGATCCCGGAAGACAAGATCCGCAAGATCATGAAGATCGCCAAGGAGCCGATCTCCATGGAAACGCCGATCGGGGACGACGACGATTCCCACCTGGGCGATTTCATCGAGGACACCGGCAACACCGCGCCGATCGAAGCCGCCATGCAGGCGGGCCTGCGCGACGTGGTCAAGGACATCCTGGACTCGCTGACGCCGCGCGAAGCCAAGGTGCTGCGCATGCGCTTCGGCATCGAGATGAGCACGGACCACACGCTGGAGGAAGTCGGCAAGCAGTTCGACGTCACCCGCGAGCGGATCCGCCAGATCGAGGCCAAGGCGCTGCGCAAGCTCAAGCACCCGAGCCGCAGCGACAAGCTGCGCAGCTTCATCGACACGCTGTAGGCGCGTCGCGACGAAAAGGGCCCTTCGGGGCCCTTTTTTTTTTCAAGCTTTCACGCTGCTGAGCAGGCGGCGCCTACGCGCATGGCCGCGCCGGGCGCACGCAATCAAGGCCGCGCACCGATAGCCTGCGCGCGAGTCCGCGGGTGCAATGAAGCCACGCGAAGCGATGCTTCGCACCCACAGGAGAAAACACCATGAAGAAGTTCATCCTCACGGCCGTGGCGGCGGGCGCGCTCGCCGTCGGCGGGGCGGCCTCCGCGCAGGACATCGGCACCGTGATCGGCAGCCTGTTCGGCTTCGGCCAGCCGGCCTACCCGAGCTACAGCACCGGCATCCCGGCGGTGGTGGCGGGCACGCAGCCTTACAACACGCAGCCCTATGGCACCTACGGCGCCAACGTCTACGGCAACAACACGTACGGCGGCACGACCTACGGCAGCCAGGTCTACGTGGACCAGTACGGCCGCCAGGTGACAATCGACCAGTACGGCCGCCACGTGCTGGTGCAGCCGAACACCGGCAGCTACGCTATCACCGGCTACGACCAGTGGGGGCGCCCGATCTACGGGACCACCACGTACGGCAACACGACCTACGGCGCCACCACCTACGGCTACTCCGGCCGCACCTGGGACCGTGACGGCGACGGCGTGGCGAACGCGCAGGACCGCTGGCCGGACGACCGGCGCTACTGGTAAGGGCACCCGTCATTCCCGCGCGGGCGGGGATGACGGGTTCAGCGATCGCGTCAGCGCCTGGGCAGCAGCGGCTGCGCCACGCCCTCGATCCCCACCAGCGACACGATGGTGAGGAATTGGCTTTGCGGCCCCAGCCAGGCATTGACCGGCGAGTACCACTCCCCCGGCCCGTGCGAACCGCCGCCGACGCCGCCGCTGCCCAGCGTCACGGCGGGGATGCCCAGCGAGATCGGCAGGTTCGAATCGGTGCTGGAAGCCATGATGGACTTCACCTCGCCGCCGACCGCCGCGATGCCCTTGCGCGCGGCATGCAGCATGGCCGAATCGAGCGAGCCGGCGCCCGCGGGCCGGTCGCCCACCAGCTTGAACTCCACCTTGATCACGTCCTTCTGGTTCCAGCGGGCGTTCTCTTCCGCCGCCGCCTCACGCGCCAGCTGCAGCATGCGCTCTTCCAGCTTCCTCAGTTCCTCGGAGCTGTTGGAGCGCATGTCGAGACCGAGCTCCGCCTCCGCCGCGATCGCGTTGACCGAGGTGCCGCCCTTGAGCGTGCCGACGGTGAAGGTGGTCTTGGGATTCTCCGGCGTGCGCACCTCGCTGATCTTGGCGATGGCGCGGCCCAGCGCGTGCGTGGCCGAAGGCAGGCCGAAGGCGGAGAAGCTGTGGCCGCCCGGGCCGGTGTAGATGATCCGGTAACGGCGGCTGCCGGTCGCCTGGTTGACGATGCGGCTGATGTCGATGCCGTCGAAGGAGATGAAGCCGTCGACGTTGCGGTGCTCGCGGAAGAAGGCCTTCACG
This sequence comes from Ramlibacter sp., assembly GCA_022844525.1. Lineage (GTDB taxonomy): Bacteria > Pseudomonadota > Gammaproteobacteria > Burkholderiales > Burkholderiaceae_C > Ramlibacter. The sequence goes on along the minus strand of JALHLO010000026.1, from coordinate 23,528 downwards.
CCGCGCAGGTCGCCCAGTTCCTCCTCGCCCACCGTGCCGACGAAGACGATGTCGCCCACCGTGCGGATGTTCGCCTGGTTCAGCGCCCGCACGACGGTCAGCAGCGACGCCAGCCCGCGGCCGTCGTCGTAGATGCCGGGCGCGGCGTAGCGGTTGTCCTTCACCTTCACCTTGACGTCGGTGCCTTCGGGGAACACGGTGTCCAGGTGCGCGGACACCACGAGCACCGGGCCGCGCCCGCTGCCCTTGCGCACGGCGATCACGTTGCCCTCGGCATCGATGCGCGCGTCCGCCAGGCCCAGGGCCTTCAGGCGCCTGGCGTATTCGGCGGCCCGCACCGACTCCTTGAAGGGCGGCGCCGGGATCTCGGTCAGCTCGATCTGGTCCTTCAGCGTGCGCTCGTCCTCGGCGCGGATGAAGTCCAGCGCCTGCTTCACGGCGGGCGCGGCGGCCAGCCGGCCGAACGCCGCTTCCGTCGCCGCGTTGATGGGGGGCGGGTCCTGCGCCCATGCGCTGGCCGCCAGGGTGGTTCCAAGCGCCACCGCGACCGCGGCGACGAGCTGTCGTCTCTTCATGTTGTCTTCTTGAGGAGGGGGAAAAATCAGTCGAGCGCGGACGGCCCGGCGTCCACCAGCCGGTAGAACATGCCGGCCGGATCGTTCTCCAGCAGTTCCAGGCGGCCTTGCACGACCACCGGTTCGAGCGAGTACTTCACGGCACCCTTGGCCTTGACTTCGACCATCGCTTCGGGGCCGGCGGTCAGGCAGAAGGGGCAGCTGGGCGACCACGCGGACAGCAGGAAGCGGCGATGGACCTGGCCTGCCTCCAGGGGCAGGATGTAGCCCTGCACCTTCACCGGCTTGCCGTTCAGGGGCCTGAGCGCCGCGGGGAAATCGGGACCGAGCTTGCCGTCGACCTTGCGGATCGCCGCCTTCGAAAGCAGGGACCAGGGGACGGCGCCCCTGGCGTCCGGCAGCATGCTGGTCTGCGGGTCGTGCGGCGGCTGCGGGGCCTGCGCCGCGGCCAGGCCGCTGCCGAGCCCGAGCACCAGGCCCGCCAGCCATGCTCCCGATCTTCCGCGGACGTCCAGACGCATCCAGCGAGTCTAACGGCGCGGCCTGCCGGACCGCAGGCGCGCTCCCTAGAATCAACCCCCATGGCGGACCATGCGGATTTCGTGATCGTCGGCGGCGGCATCGCCGGCGCATCGGTGGGCTACTTCCTGGCGCCGCACGCGCGCGTGGTGCTGCTGGAGCGCGAGTCGCAACCCGGCTACCACTCCACGGGCCGCTCGGCCGCCCTCTTCCTCGAGAGCTACGGCACGCCCCAGGTGCGCGCCCTCACGCGCGCGAGCCGCGCCTTCCTGGCGGCACCGCCGCCGGGCTTCGCGGACCAGCCCCTGATCGGGCCGCGCGGCTGCCTGCTGGTCGCCGACCCGGGCCAGGAAGACCTGCTGCAGGCGCACTGGGACCTGCTGCGCGCGATGACGCCGGACGCGCGCCGGCTCACCCCGGAGCAGGCAATGGAGCTGGTCCCCGTCCTGCGCCGCGACCGCCTGCTCGGCGCCGTGCTGGAGCCCGATGCCAAGGACATGGACGTGCATGCGATCCACCAGGGCTACCTGCGCGGGCTGCGGCGCGCGGGCGGCACCGTCGTGTGCGACGCGGAAGTCACCGGCCTGCGGCGCATCGGCGAAGACTGGGAGCTCGCCACGCCGGCGGGTACCTGGCGCGCCCCCGTCGTGATCAACGCGGCCGGTGCCTGGTGCGACGTGCTCGCGTCGCTGGCCGGGGTGCCCACCATCGGCCTGCAACCCAAGCGCCGTTCCGCCTTCACCTTCGCACCGCCGGCGGGCATCGACCCGCGCGCCTGGCCGTGCCTCGTCAGTGCCGACGAGACCTGGTACGTGAAGCAGGACGCCGGCATGCTGCTCGGTTCGCCGGCGAACGCCGATCCCGTCCCACCGCAGGACGTGCAGCCGGAGGAGCTCGACATCGCGCTGGCGATAGACCGGATCCAGTCCATGACCACGCTGGAGATCCGCCGGCCGGCCCGCACCTGGGCGGGCTTGCGCTCCTTTGTCGCCGACGGCGACCTGGTGGGCGGTTTCGATCCGGCCGCGCCGGGTTTCTTCTGGGTGGCCGCGCAGGGCGGCTACGGGATCCAGACTTCGCCGGCCATGGGCGAGGCGTGCGCGGCGCTGGCGCGCGGGCTGCCGCTGCCGCAGCGGATCGCGGAGTTCGGTTTGACGGAACAGATGCTGGGCCCGGCGCGCCTGCGGTAACGGTGCGGTTCGGGCTTCGCCGCTCACCACACCCTACAGACCAGGCGAACCGCAACACCGCGGCCCGTAGGTTGTGGTGAGCCCGCAGGCGAACCGCAACAAGCGCCCGGTCAGAACATCGTCTCCTGGTACCGGTCGTTCTTGCCGTCGCTGCGCGGCCGCAGCAGCTGCACCTCCGGCTCGCCCGCCGCCTCCAGGGCGTAGCACTTGCCGCATTCCGGGCAGGCGTACTCTTCCTTGCGGGGGTCGTCCGGCAGGCGCGTGGCCAGGACGCGGAAACGCGCGCCGCAATAGCCGCAGGAGCGCTCGAAGATGCTCAGGCTCCCGGGGATGCCGGGATCCACCGCATGTTTCATGGAGGTCCTCCTCTCGTGAAGACGGACCCGGCCAGTATGCGCCCGCACGGGGGCGCCCACAAGGCGTGAACGCCTTACGCGAGCGCCTCCAGCGCCATCATGCCCGCCGCCGTGTTGGAGATCGGGATGTGGTAGTTCGCATGCACCTTGCGCACGCGGCCCGGCACGGCGCCGCGCGTGGCCAGCCACATCAGCAGCTCCACGCCCTGCGTGCCTGTCTTCTCCACCAGCTCATGGATGCTGTACTGCGTCGCCCACTCGGGGTCGTTCACCAGGCTGTCCATGAACTTCAGGTCGAAGGGCTTGTTGATGAAGCCGGCGCGTGCGCCATCGAGCTGGTGCGACAGGCCGCCGGTGCCGATCACGACCACGCGCTTGTCGCTGTCCCAGGAGCGGATCGCCTCGCCCACGGCCTGGCCCAGCGCGTAGCAGCGGCGGGCGCTGGGCAGCGGAAACTGCACCGTGTTGATGCACACCGGCACGGTGGTCACCGCCACGCCCCTGGGCCAGAACAGCTTGAGCGGCAGCGTGAACGCGTGGTCCACCAGCATGTCCTGGCAGGTGGTGATGTCGAACTCCTTGCCCACCAGGTGGTCGATGATGTGCCAGGACAGGTCCAGCTCGCCCTTGAAGGGCGGCAGCGTGGGGATGCCCCAGCCCTCGTCCGCGTTGCGGTACTCGGGCGCCGCGCCCACCGCGAAGGTGGGCATCTTGTCCAGGAAGAAGTTCAGGCCGTGGTCGTTGTAGAAGACGACGGCCACGTCCGGCTTCACCTCGTCCAGCCACGCGTGCACGGGCAGGAAGCCGTCGAAGAAGGGCTTCCAGTACGGTTCACCCTGCAGGCCCCTGGCCATCGCGCCGCCGATGGCGGGCACGTGGGAGGTGGTCAGGCCACCGATGATCCTTGCCATGTTGCTCCCTCAACCCGCCAGCGACGGTTGTTCGTTCTGCCGGACCAGTCGCGCCTTGAATTCCTCCTTGGACAGCCCCGTCTGCAACGCGCCGAGGTCCTGCACGTCCAGGCCCAGGATGCCGGCGAACTTCGCCAGGTAATAGACGTTGCCGCCGGCCGCCAGCAGGCCCGGCACGTCGCGCTTGCGGATCGCCTGCGCCTGTTCGGCGTTCAGGCCGTAGTGCGCGATGTAGGCTTCCTCGTCGCGGCGGAAAGCCTCGCGGTTGCTCGCGTCGTTGAACGAGAAGCACATGCGGTTGAGGGCGTAGCCCTTGCGGGCCTGCGTGCCGTCGAAGATGATGGTCCCGGGAATGGCGGACTTCTGCTGCATCTCGTGTCTCCTTTGCGAAACGAGTATCGGAGGGGAAAAGGAGCCCGCGACTGATCTGGATCAAACACGGGGCCGGGCGGCGCTAACATGGCGCCCGCATGAATTCCCAGCCCACCGACGCGATGCGGGCGGCCAACAGGCGCGGCATCCTGGCCATGGCAGGCGGCATGGCCTGCTTCGTCATCAACGATTCCCTGGTCAAGTACGTGAGCGAGTCGCTGCCGGCGGCGCAGCTGATCTTCCTGCGCGGGGTGTTCGCCACCCTGCTGCTCGTGGCGATCGCGCACGCCATGCGGGCCACCGCACGCATCCACGGTCTCCTGGACCGCCGGGTGCTGGTCCGGGCGCTGTTCGATGCCTTCGCCACCATGGCCTACCTGACCTCGCTGTTCCACCTGCCGATCGCCAATGCCACGGCGATCAACATGGCGACGCCGCTGTTCATCACGCTGTTCGCGGTGGTGGCCTTCCACGAGCGCGTGGGACCGGGCCGCTGGGTGGCGATCGCCGCCGGCTTCACCGGCGTGCTGCTGGTGGTGCAGCCCAGCGGCGCGGCGTTCAATGCCTACGCCCTGCTCTGCCTGGGCGGCACGCTGCTGCACGCCAGCCGCGACCTCATGACGCGGGTGATCGATCGCGGCATCCCCTCGATCCTGATCACGCTCAGCACCGCGCTGGCGGTGACCGTGCTGTCGGGGGTCTGGAGCCTGTTCTCGGAGTGGCGGGACTTCAGCGCAACGCAGCTGGCCCTGCTGGCCGCGGCCAGCGTCTTCCTCAGCGGCGGCTACTTCCTGCTGACGGTGGCCATGCGCGGTGGCGAGATGAGCCTGATCGCGCCCTTCCGCTACACGGGCCTGCTGTTCGCGATCGTGCTGGGATATGCCGTGTGGGGGGACATCCCGAACGCGCTGGCGTGGGCGGGGATCGCGCTGCTGGTGGCCGCGGGCCTGTACGTGCTGCACGGGGAGCGCTCGCGCGCGGCGCGGCCGGAGCTGGAGCCGATCCCTGACTGACATCCCCGTCATTCCGCGGGGATGTCGGACCTCCTACTGCCCCGTGAACCTCGCCTTGCGCTTTTCCATGAACGCCGTGCGCCCCTCGACGTAGTCCGCGCTGGCGAAGCAGCGCGCCACCACCTCCTCGCACAGCGCCTGGTCCCGCTGCGACTCGTCCTTCAGCGCCTGCGCCACCAGCGTCTTGATCGACGCCACCGTCAGCGGCGCATTGGCCGCGATCGTGGCGGCGTAGTCGCGCACGTAGGACTCCAGTCCTTCCACGGGCACCAGCCGGTTCACCAGCCCCATCGTCACCGCTTCCTGCGCGGTGAACTGGCGCGCCGTGTAGAAGATCTCGCGCGCGAAGGAAGCGCCGACCACGTCGACCAGCTTGCGCACCCCGTCGAACTCGTAGCCGAGCCCGAGCTTGGCGGCGGGCACGGCGAAAGTCGAACCTTCGCAGGCGATGCGCATGTCGCACGAGAGCGCCACCGACACCCCGCCGCCGACGCAGTAGCCGCGGATCATGGCGATCGTGGGCTTGTTCACGTTGTGCAGCGTCGCCGTCGCGCGGTGCGACACCGCGTTGTACGCCTCGATGGTCTCCGTGCTGGAGCGCTTCTCCTCGAATTCGGAGATGTCCGCGCCGGACACGAAGGCCTTCTCGCCCGCGCCCTTGAGCACGATGACGCGGACCTCCGGGTCCTGCGCGAACGCCGTCACGGCGTCGAACAGGCCCTGCCACATCGGCAGCGACACCGCGTTGTGCCGCGCCGGGTTGTTGAAGGTGATCCAGCCGATCGCGCCGTCCTTCTGCGCGATCATCCTGTCGGTCTGCAGCCTCATGCGGGGACTCCGGTGGACTTGACGACGCCTTCGGCCAGCAGCTCGCGCACCCGGCCTTCGCCGTAGCCGATGGCGCGCAGCACCTCTTCGGTGTGCTGCCCGTGCAGCGGCGCGGGCTTGCGGATGGCGGTGAGCTCGCCGTTCGACTTCACCGGCAGGCCCAGCGTCTTCATCGGCCCGATCACCGGATGCTCGATGTCGTAGACCATGCGGCGGTGCTGCACCTGCGGGTCGGCCAGGGTCTGGTCGTAGGTGTAGACCGGGCCGCCCGGCACGCCGGCCGCGTCGAGCTTCTCGACCCAGTGGGCGGTGGTCTGCGTGACCAGCACCGACTCGATCAGCTCCTGCAGCGCCTCGACGTTCTTCACCCGCAGCGGGTTCTTCTCGAAGCGCGGGTCCTGCAGCCACTCCGGCTTCTGCACCACCTGCTCGACGAAGGCGCGCCACAGCTTGTCGCCGCTGGCGCCGACCGTGACGTAGCCGTCCCTGGAGCGGAAGGCCTGGTAGGGCGCGGAGCGGCGGTGGCGCGTGCCGGTCGCGGTGGGCAGCTCGCCGCCGCCGTAGTAGGCGCCGAACTCCCAGATGCTCCAGGCCAGCCCTGCTTCCAGCAGCGAGGTCTCCAGGTACTGGCCCTGGCCATGGCGCAGCTTGCCGATCAAGGCGCCGAGGATGCCGTACAGCGTGGTGACGCCGCAGGCGATGTCGTTCATCGCGATGCCGACCTTGGCCGGACGGCCGCCCGGGTGGCCGGTCATCATCATGATGCCGGACATGCCCTGGGCGATGATGTCGAAGCCGCCCTTGCGGCCGTACGGGCCGGTCTGGCCGAAGCCGGACATCGACGCGTAGATGATGCCGGGGTTCACCTGCTTCACGTCGTCGTAGCCGACGCCCAGCTTCTTCACCACCCCGGGGCGGAAGTTCTCGATCATGATGTCCGCCTGCGCGGCGAGCTTCATCACGATCTCCTTGCCGGCCGGCGCCTTCATGTCGACCGAGATGCTCTTCTTGTTGCGGTTCAGGACCGCGAAGCAGTAGGACTCGTCGTTGACCTTGGGTTCGAAGTTGCGGGTGCTGTCGCCGTCCAGGCTTTCCAGCTTGATCACCTCGGCGCCCAGGTCCCCCAGCACCATCGTGCAGTAGGGGCCGGCCATGACGTTGGTGAGGTCGAGAACGCGGATGCCTTCGAGGGGCAGGGGCATGGGGAGGCTGTCTTTCTGGTCAGTGGAGGACGGTGATCTGGGAACAATCGATCTCGGCGTAGATTTTCTGCCCGACCTCGAACACGTCGCCCGGCCGGGCGCTCACGCGGATCGTTTCCACCGAGGGCGCCACGGCGATGTGGTAATCCCACGACTCGCCGAGGTAGGACCGGCGCTGGATGCTGGCCTCGACGCAGTATCGCTCGTCGCGCTGGGCGGGCTTGTCGCGGCTCAGGTGGATGCACTGCGGCCGGATCGAGATCTGCACTTCCTGCGGCAGCGGCCCGTCCGCCGCCAGCGCCCGCGCCGGCAGCTGGAAACCGCCGAAATCGACGGCGTCGTCGCGGCGCGCGCCGGTGAGGAAGTTCGTGCGGCCGATGAATCCGGCCACGAAGCGGGTCTTGGGGTGCCGGTACAGGTCGAAGGGCGCGTCGAGCTGCTCGATGCGGCCATTGTTCATGACGGCGATGCGGTCCGAGGTGACCATCGCCTCCGCCTGGTCGTGCGTGACGTAGACCATGGTCATGTTGAACTCGTCGTGCAGCCGGCGGATCTCGTAGCGCATCTCCTCGCGCAGGTTGGCGTCGAGGTTGGACAGCGGCTCGTCCAGCAGCAGCACCGAAGGGTTCACCACGATCGCGCGGGCCAGCGCCACGCGCTGCTGCTGGCCGCCGCTCAGTTCGGCCGGGTAGCGGTCGCGCAGGTGCTTCAGTTGCACCACCTCCAGGATCTTGTCCAGGCGCTGCTTCGTGTCGGCGGCCGACACCTTCTTGAGCTTCAGGCCGAAGGCCACGTTCTCCTCCACCGTCATGTTCGGCCAGATCGCGTAGCTCTGGAAGATCATGGACATCTGCCGCTTTTCCGGCGGCAGGCTGGACTGCGCCGAGGAGATCACCCGGCCATCGAGCTCGATGGTGCCCTCGCTGGGCGTGATGAAGCCGGCGATCATGCGCAGCGTGGTCGTCTTGCCGCAGCCCGACGGCCCGAGCAGCGACACCAGTTCGCCGTCGCGCAGCGACAGGTTCAGGCCGTCGACGGCCTTGAAGCCCCCGAAGGTGCGGGAGACGTTGCGTAACACCAGCTGGCTCAAACGACGGTCCTCCTCAGCATGAAGTCGCGGCCCATGAGGCGGAAGCCCGCCAGGATCAGGGCCACCGTGATCACCACCAGCACCAGGCCGATGGAGGCAAGCATCTCGAAGTTGCCCTCGTCGCTCTTGTCGAACAGCAGCACCGACAGCACCTGCGTGTTGATCGAGTAGAGGAAGATCGCGGTGCTCAGCTCGCGGGTGGCGGGGATGAACACCAGGATGAAGGCGCCGGCCATGCTGCGCTTGAGCACCGGCATCACCACGTGCCGGATCGCGGTCAGGCGCGAGCCGCCCAGCGTGCGCACCGCCTCCTCCAGCTCCGGGTTGATGCTGCGGATGGCCGCGCTGCTGTTGACGAAGGCGATCGGCAGGAAGCGCGTGGTGAAGGCCAGGATCAGGATCCAGGCCGTGCCATAGAGCAGCAGCGGCGGCCGCGTGTAGGCCGCGTAGAAACCGATGGCCAGCACGATGCCGGGCACCACGAAGGGCGCCATGGTCAGGAAGCCCAGCACGCCGCCCACCCGGCGGCTCACCAGCCCGCGGTTGATGACGTAGGCGATGCACAGCGCCAGCACCAGCGCCATCGCCGAGGCCGTGCCCGCATACAGGAAGGTGTGCCAGGTGGCCGTGCGCGTCAGCGAGTTTTCGAACACCACCGCGATGATGTTGTTGAAGGTGAGGTTGTCCCAGCCGAAGCCGCGGCCCCAGGCCTTGGCGAAGGCGGCCTGGCAGATCACCACCAGCGGCATGAAGAAGGACAGCGTGCAGACGAACAGGCACCACCCCAGCACCGGCCACTTCCAGGGGCCCAGCGGCACCGGCCGCCGCTCGCCGCCCTTGCCGGTGAGCGAGACGTAGCCCTTGCGGTGCGTGATGCGCCGCTGCACCCAGAACAGCAGGATGGTGATCACCAGCAGCGGCATCGCGTAGGCGGCGGCGAGACCCACCTTGGGCGGGAATTCGAAGAACTGCCACAGCTGCGTGGTCACCACGTGGAAGCGCCCGGGCAGCGCCAGCAGCGCGGGCGAGCCGAACAGCGCGATGGCTTCCAGGAACACCAGGATGAAGGCGCCCAGGATGGCCGGCAGCACCAGCGGCAGCGTGATCGCCAGCGTGGTGCGCAGGTTGCCGGCGCCCAGGATGTTGGCGGCGTCCTCCATCTCGGAGGACACCAGGTCCAGCGCCGACTTGGTCAGCACGAACACGTAGGGGAAGCTGTAGCAGGCCACCACCAGCACCAGCCCCGGCATGGAGTAGATGTTGAACGGCCCCTTGTCCACGCCGAACAGCGCGATCACCGCCTTGTTCAGCCAGCCCGCGTTGGGGCCCGCCAGCAGAATCCAGCCGACCGCGCCCAGGTAGGGCGGGATGATGAAGGTGCCGAGGATGGAGACCCAGATCAGTCCCTTGAAGGGCATGTCGGTGCGCGACAGCGCCCACGCCATCGGCACGCCGAACACCAGGCACAGCGCGCCGGCGGAGACGCCCAGGATCAGCGAGTTGAGCAGGGCCTCGAGGTGGCGCGCCCGCCCGTAGGCGGCGGCGTAGTTGGCCAGCGTGAAGGCGCCGTCGGCGTCCTGGAAGCTGACGATGAACAGCCGCAGCAGCGGGTTGACCACCAGCAGCAGCAGGATGGCGATGGCCGCCAGCCACACCAGCGCCGACTTGTCCCAGTGGCGCCAGCGCTGCGCGAAGCCGCCCGAGGGCGGCGCCGCCGCGTCGTCCAGCGTGGTCTTGACGTAGGCCATGGACTCCCGTCGCGGCGCTGCGCGCTCAGATGCCGAAGGTGTCGCGGAACTTTTCCTTCACTTCCGGGATGCCCTTGGTGATCTCCTCCTCGGTCGGCCGCACCACCTTGATCTGCTCCAGCGGCTTGGCGCCGGGGGCGGGAGCGATGCCCTTGACCACGGCCAGCGAGTGCGACTTCACCTGCACCTCCGCGGCTTCCTTCGACAGCAGGAACTCCATGTACAGCTTGCCGGCGTTGGGCGAGGGAGCGTTCTTCGGGATGGCGCTAGGCGAGACCATCAGCAGCGCGCCGTCGGTGGGATAGACCACCGCCAGCGGATTGCCCTTGTCCTTGGACAGCAGCGTGGTCGCCTCGGGGCCGGCGGCCACCAGCCGCTCCTTGGAATTGAGCATGGTGACGGTGTCGTTCACCGAGCGGCCGATCTGCGGCTGGTTCTTTTCCAGCTTCGTGAAGTAGTCCCAGCCATAGAGCTTCTGCATCAGCACCACCCAGGTGCCGACGTAGCCGCTGAAGGCCGGGTGGCCGATGGAGACCTTGCCCTTCCACTTCGGGTCCAGCAGGTCGGGCCAGTTCTTCGGCGCGTCCTTCTCGCTGACCGCGCTGGTGTTGTAGGTCAGGAGCATCAGCGCCGCGGCGGTCACCCAGTACTGGCCTTCCTTGTCGTTGTAGCCCTTGAGCGAGTCGACCATGTTGGCCGCGTTGCGCGGGGTGTAGGGGGTCAGCAGCCCCTTCTTCTTCAGCTCGGGATAGTGGCTCACGTCGGTGCTGCTGAACACGGAGGCGACCGGCGCGTTGGCCTGGATGTCCTGCTGCAGGCGCTGGTAGGCCACCTGCGCCGTGGTGCGCACGAAGTTGCACTTGAGGTCCGGGTACTTCTTCTCGAAGGCGGCGCACAGCGCCTGCGCTTCCTCGGTGTTGTAGTGCGCGGTGTAGACGGTGACCGGCTTTTCCTTTTTCGCCGCGTCGTACAGCTCCTTTTCCCAGGGCTGCATCTGCGCCAGCGCGGGCGCCGAAGCGAGCGCCACGCACGCGGCCGCACCGGCCAGGATCCAGTTCGCCAAACGAGCTTTCATCACCTTGTCTCCCGCGGCGGCGGCCGCAAAGTTGCGAGCAGCCACTCTACGGGCGACAAGGCATGCACCGTATCAGCACTTTCCTGCATGCCTGCGGGAAGCCGAAAGTGTGCAGTTGGAGCGCCGGTGCTCAGAAGACTTCGGCGTCGACTTCCCGGTTGGATTGCTCGCTGTAGCGGTTGCCCGCCACGGTGTGCTGGTTGATCAGCGCGTCCAGTTTGCGGATGAGTTCGGGCGACAGGCGCACGTCGGCGGCCGACAGGTCCTCCCGCAGGTGGTCCACGCTGGTGGTGCCGGGGATCGGGATGACGAAGTCGCCCTGGTGCAGCAGCCACGCCAGAGCGAGCTGCGCCGGGGTGCAGGCCGCTTCGGCGGCCAGCGCCCTGTACGGCGGCAGCAGCTTCAGGTTGCGCGCGTGGTTCTCCGGATCGAAGCGCGGCATGGTGCGGCGGATGTCCTTGGCCTCCAGCGTGGTGACGTCGTGGACGGCATCGCACAGGAAGCCGCGCGCCACCGGGCTGAAGGCCACGAAGGCGATGCCCAGCTCGCGGCACGCGGGCAGCGCGGCGATCTCGGGATTGCGCGTCCACAGCGAATACTCGTTCTGCACCGCGGCGAGCGGGTGCACGGCGTGCGCCTTGCGCAGGGTGGCGGCGGAAACCTCTGACAGGCCGATGGTGCGCACCTTGCCCTCTTCCACCAGCCGGCTCATCGCGCCGACGCTCTCCTCGATCGGCACCTTCTTGTCCCAGCGGTGCAGGTAGTACAGGTCGATCACGTCGGTCTGCAGGCGGCGCAGGCTGTCCTCGCAGTTCCTGCGGATGGCTTCGGGCCGGCCGTCGATCACGCGCTTGAGCGTGCCGTTCTCGTCCGGCACGCCGGCCAGGCCGCCCTTGCTGCACAAGGTGATGCGGCTGCGGTGCGGCTTGAGCACGCGCCCGACCAGTTCCTCGTTCCTGCCGAAGCCGTAGAGCGCGGCGGTGTCGAACAGGGTGACGCCGAAGTCGATGGCGGCGCGCAGGACGCGTTCGCCCTGCTCCGCGGAAGGAGGGGTGCCGTAGGCGTGGCTGAGGTTCATGCAGCCGAGGCCGATGGCGGTGACGGGAAAGGGTCCGAGGGATCTGGTGTGCATGCGGATATTCTGCGGCCGTTTTGGCGCCGGCGCCGAAGCGTGCGCTCAGGACTGCGCGAAGTCCGGAATCCGGAACTTGCGCCGGTACGCTCCCGGGGCCATCCCCGTCACGCGCCGGAACAGGCGGCGGAAAAGGAACGCGGCCGGCCCCGGTCAGAATCCGGGGATGAACCTGCTGAGGAAATACCTGAAGCCGCAGCGCAAGCTGGCGGCGCTGGCGCTCCTGCTGGCCGCCCTGAGCCAGGTCTTCGCCTTGGTGGATCCCATCATCTTCGGCTGGCTGATCGACGACTACGCCAACCAGCGCCACATCAAGAGCGACCGGGAACTGGTGGGCGGCGCCCTGCGCCTGATGGCGCTGGCGGTGGCGGTGGCCATCGCGTCGCGGGCGTGCAAGGCGCTGCAGGATTACGTCACGCGCCTGGTGGTGCAGCGCTTCGGCACGCAGATCTTCAACGACGGCCTGCGCCAGACGCTGCGCCTGCGCTACCAGGAGTTCGAGGACCAGAGCAGCGGCGAGACGCTGTCGCTGCTGCTGCGCGTGCGGCGCGACACCGAACGCCTGATCAACGCCTTCATCAACGTGCTGTTCGCCTCGCTGGTGGGACTGGCCTTCCTGCTCTGGTACGCGGTCACCAAGAGCTGGCTGCTGGTGCCGGTGTTCCTGGTCGGCCTGCTGGTGCTGGGCGGCTTGTCGGGGCTCCTGAGCCGGCAGATCCGCACGCAGCAGCGCGCGCTGAACCGCGAGACGACGCGCAACGCGGGCTTCATCACCGAGAGCCTGCGCAACGTGGCCCTGATCAAGAGCCTGGGCCTGACCTTCCGCGAGATCCGGCGGCTGGAGGCGCAGACCCAGGTGATCTTCGAGCTCGAGATGGCCAAGGTGCGCCGCATCCGCTGGCTGTCCTTCCTGCAGGGGTCCACGCTCAGCCTGCTGAAGCTGTCGGTGCTGTTCACGCTGCTGTGGCTGATCTTCCGCGACGTGCTCTCCACCGGCGAGCTGATCGCGATGCAGTTCATCTCGGTGGGCATCCTGGCGCCGCTGCAGGAACTGGGCACCATCATCCTGGCGTGGCGCGAGGCGAGTTCCTCGATGGCGAACTTCGCCGAGCTGATGGCCAAGCCGGTCGACCAGCGGCCCAAGGACGCGGTGCACGTGGGGCCGATCGAGTCGCTGCGCTTCGAGCACGTGGTGTTCCGGCACCGCGGTGCGCAGGAGAACGCCCTGGACGACGTGAGCTTCACGGCGCGCCGCGGCGACACCATCGCCTTCGTCGGCCCCTCCGGTTCGGGCAAGTCCACGCTGGTGAAGCTGCTCCTCGGCCTCTACCGCCCGGCCTCGGGCGAGGTCTATTTCAACGAGGTCGGCACCCGCAAGCTGCGCTACAACGAGGCGCGCCGGCAGGTCGGCTACGTCACGCAGGAAACCAGCCTGTTCGGCGGCACGGTGCGCGAGAACATGCTGTTCGTGCGGCCCGATGCGACGGACGCGCAGATCCTGGCCGCGCTCGAGAATGCGCAGTGCACGGCGCTGCTCGCCCGCCTGCCGCAGGGGCTGGACACCGTCATCGGCGAAGGCGGCGCCAAGCTGTCGGGCGGCGAACGCCAGCGGCTGTCGATCGCGCGGGCGCTGCTGCGCGAGCCGCGGCTGCTGGTGTTCGACGAAGCGACCTCGGCGCTGGATTCCCTGACCGAACAGCAGGTGACCGAGACCGTGCGCCGGGTGTCCGAGGAGCGCACCCAGATCACCGTGCTGATCGCGCACCGGCTGTCGACCGTGCTGCACGCTGATGCGATCCACGTGCTGGAGAAGGGGCGGATCGTGGAGAGCGGGACGCACGCGGAACTGGTGGCGCTCAAGGGGCTGTACTACGCGATGTGGCGGCAGCAGATCGGCGAGCGGGATGCGGCGCCGGCGGGCAAGGTGCGCGACGCGGATGAGGCGGAGGATGCGGGCGGCGCGATGGGGGCGGCGGACTTCCTGCGGCCCTTGTAGGTCCGCCTGGACCGGCGCCTCGTGCCGAGGGCCACCTGCCACCGCCCGCTCAACGGCATCACGTCGAACGGAGTTCGGGGGCCGCTTCGCCGGCGCCCGCCAGCAACATCCGCGCGTACGCGCCGGCCAGGACCAGGTAGATGCCGACGTTCAGCCAGGCCGCCGGTGGCGCGAGCCCCGCCAGTTGCCGCAGCAGCGCGACCAGGGATCCGAGCACCATCAGCACGAGCGTGCCCACGACCACGGGACGCGCGACCGCGAACGGCTCGCGGGCCGCCATCCAGTTCATCGCCCCGAGGGCCAGGAGGCAGGCGCCGTGCAGCATCGCCTGGTACACGCCCGGCAGGTTCAGCTCGGTGGAGCGGTACACCGCCATGAGCATATTGGGCGCCAGCAGCAGCGGAATGCCGAACACGAATGCCAGGATCGCTGCGGTCTTCATGATCGTCGGGCGTTGCATGGTTGCCCTCCTTCATGCGGCGCCGTGCCGGGCCGCCCGCATCATTCGCCGGGCCCGCGGCGTCGGGGCGAAGGCCAGATTGTCGGGCGCACGGACGTGGTCGTCCGCGCCCCGCGGTGGGGCGAACAGGCGCCGGCCCGTGTCGGCCAGGCGCAGCAAGTGCCGCAGGGAAAGGGCGAACGGCAGGGAAGCAGCCAGCATGGGGGTCTCCTTGGCGGGAACCGCTTGGACGCGGGAGCCCATGGTGCTGCCGCAAGGCGTGGCCGTTCATCGTCACATCTGGCGATGGACAAGCACGGTTCACCCGGGATCGCCGCGCGCATCGGCCGCCAGCGAAGGGACGGATCGCACGAGTGCCTGCAGGCCCGCGAGGCGGCGCGCCCCCGTTTTCGCGATGAGGGACCGCACCTGGGCGCGCACCGTGAGCTCCGACACCTGCCGGGCGAAGGCCACCTCCTTGACGCTCAAGCCGCCGGCGAGCTGCCGCGCGATCTCGGCCTCGGCCCGGGTCAGCGCGAAGAGGCGCTCCAGCAGGACGGTGGCCGGCTGCGGGCTGTTCGTGGAACACACATACACGAGCGCACAACCCGGGTCGCCGGCCAAGGGCACGACGCGCACGATCCAGTGGCTGCCATCCGTTTCCGGTTCCGCCCAACCGGAGCCCGACCGGTGGCGAGGCCCGGTCGCTGCCCGGATCGCGGCTTCCAGTCGCCTTGCCGACGGCGCCGCCGCTGCGAGCCGGCCGTTGCGGCTGGCAAACGGGCGCCCGCTGCTCAGTCGGGCCTCCCCGGCCTCGTTGGCGAACAGCACGGAGCCGGTCGGGGAGACCGCGAAAGCGGCCTGCTGCAGGCCGTTGATCGCCGCCACGCCGAGAGCGGCCTGGCGACGGGCCGTCTGCAGTTCGCGGGCAACGAGGCAGACCCGCTTGAGGTGCGGCCGCAGGCGCCGGAAGAACACTTCGGCGTCGCCGTCGAACGGACGGGCATCCGCGGGACGCTGCAAGCCCAGGATGACGCAGCCGTCGCCCGCACGGACCTTGCCGCCCGCCACCCAGCGCAAGCCGCTCGGCAGGGCATAGTCATGGACGTACTCCCGGTGCGGCGTGCGCACCGGGTCGAACAGGCTGCTGCAATCGGCCCAGGCCCCGTCCGCCGCGTTCCGGCTGGCTTCGAGCGTCGGGTCCAGCTGCCAGTAGTACTGGTTGTACCGGGCCTGGCTGTCGGCGTCGAAGTTGACGCCCTTCATGTCGAGCACGCGGTCCACGGCCGCGGTCGTTTGCAGCAATCCGAGCCTGGGCGAGCCGAACACCCGGGCGACCATCTCCAGGGCCTGGGGCCACGCCGCTTCGTCCGTCGCGCAGGAGTAGAGGCCGTCGATGGCGCGGGCGAGCAGCTTCTCGTGATGGATTCGCATGGCAGTCCTCCAACGCGGAAGCTTCCATTGCGCCCCGCGCCTGCCGCCCCCGGCACCGGATATGCCCTACTTGAAAGATCCCGGAGCGGCCGGCGGTGGCGCTCCCGGCGCCGCTTCGGCAGGGACGACCTCAATACGACTTCGCCAGCCCCAGCACCTTCTCCGCGATGAAGCAAAGGATCAGCTGCGGACTCACCGGCGCCAGCCGCGGAATCCACGCCTCGCGCAGGTAGCGTTCCACGTGGTACTCCTTCGCGTAGCCCATGCCGCCGTGCGTGAAGCCCACGCCGCGCTCACCGGCTTTGCACGCGCGACACGCGCCCGCGCCACAATGGTCCGCACCATGGACCGCCGGCTGATGATCGCTGCCCTCACCTGCTGCGCGAGCGCGCCGCTGCGGGCGCAGGACGCGCCGGCGCGGCCGCGCCACAAGATCCCGGCGGGCGAGCTGCACGAGGCGCTGTCCCGGCGCTTCCCGGTGCGGTTGGGACTGGCGGGCATGCTGCAGGTGGAGATCAGCGCGCCGATGCTGCACCTGCGCCCCGCGCGCAACCAGCTGGGCGCCGGCTTGCTGGCGCAGGTGCGCGGCGTGCAGCAGCGGCCGCTGCCGGCCGGCGAGATGGACCTGGTGTTCTCCCTGCGCTACGAGGCATCGGACCAGACGGTGCGGGCGCGCGATCCCGAGATCCTGGACCTGCGCTGGCCCGGCATGCCGCCCGAAACGGTGCGGGCCCTGCAAGGCATCCTCCCGCGCATTGCCGGCGACTTCGGCGAGGTGGTGCTGCATCGCTTCTCCGCGCGTGAACTGGCCCTGCCCGAAACGATGGGGCTGGTGCCGCAGGAGCTCGCGGTGGTGGACGACGGCCTGGTCGTCTTCTTCGGTCCCGGGCCGAACCGCTGACCCACGCGAAGCTCAGGCACTGCGCCTGACTTGCGAAACGGGGTAGGCGCCCGCCGACGCGTGAACGCGCCAGGCGTCGCCGCCACCAAGGTGGTCCGCCTCGTTACAACAGGTGTCCCGCGTACGAACTCACGCGCGCTTGTGGCGATTGCGTGAGCTTCGTATCCGGACCACGCAATCCACGAACATGGGAGAAGAGCAGTGATCATCAACGGCGACGAGGACGACGACGAGCTGCAGGGCTCGGCGGAAGCGGACCTCATCTTCGGCTTCGCGGGCGCGGACACCATCCGCGGCGGCGTCGGCGACGACACCCTCCACGGGGGCGACGGCAACGACACCCTGTACGGCGGCACCGGCAACGACCGCCTGTTCGGCGGCGCCGGCGACGACACCCTCGACGGTGGCGTGGCGCCCGGCGAAGCCGTCGGCGACCCGGGCTTCAATGCGGCGGTCTACGACTTCTCTTCCTCGACCACCTCGGTCGTCATTCCCGGCTCCGGCCCCTGGCTGGACCGGCGCTTCACCAGCAACCAGATGCCGGACGGCCAGGGCGGCATGGACACCCTGGTGAACATCGACGCGCTCGAAATCTACGGCGGCAGCGCGGCGGACCGGCTGGCCGACATCCCGCTGATCGACGGCCTCGGCCGCTTCACGCTCCTGGAAGGCAATGGCGGCAACGACACCATCGGCACGTCGAACAGCCTGGGCACCGTGGCGTTCGACACGGCGCGGCGCGACCTCGGCGTGGACCGGCTCTTCGGATTCGGTGCGCAGGACCGCATCCTGCTGCGCAACTTCGACTTCGACCTGAGCAAGCCGCTCTCCACCGGGGACGGCACCGCGGTCGCCAGGGGAGAGGTGCAGTTCGCGTACGACGCCACCAACCTCCTCACGCGGGTCTACGTGGGGGCCGACGACGTGGCCGGCGCGGACCTCGTGTTCGAGCTGGACTCGTTTTCCACCGGCCCCTACCTGCCTTCCCAGTTCAGCCGCAACGACGCGGGCGCCGATGCCTACCTGGTGATGGACGACGGCATCAGCGATCCGGTGGCGTCGACGGCGCCCAGGAACCTGCAGGGCACGGCCGGCAACGACAGCCTCCAGGGCGGCGCCGGCGACGACACCCTGTCCGGCGGGACCGGCAACGACCGCCTGAACGGCGGGGCCGGCAACGACCTGCTCGATGGCGGCGACGCCTACGACGCGGCGGTCTACGATTTCAGCGCCTTCACCACCGCGGTGTCCTTCACCGCCAGCATCGACCCCACCGCGGGCGCGACCAGCACGCAGGCGGACGGCCTGGGCGGGTCGGACACGGTCACGGGCATCGAAGCCCTCGAGATCTTCGGCGGCAGCGCGGCGGACACCCTCACGGGCGGCGCCACGGAAGACTTCCTGCAGGGAGGCGCCGGCGACGACGTGCTCACGGGCGGCGGCGGCATCGACTACTTCGCCATCGACACGAGCCGCGCCGACGCCGGCACCGACCTGATCACGGACCTGGCCCTGCAGGACCGCATCCGGCTGCTCAACTTCACACCGAGCAGCGCGACCTTCAGCACCGGCGACGGCAGCGCCGTGGCGATGGGAGAGATCCAGTTCAGCGCCTATGACGCGGCCACCAACACCACGCGGATCTTTCTCGGCACCGACCAGGCGGCCGGCGCCGACCTGACCCTCCGCCTGCAGGGCGAATACCTCGCGTCGGGCTTCAGCAGCGGCGGCAGCGCCGACTTCTACCAGCTGGCCTACACCATGGCGCCGCCGCCCCCACCCCCGCCGCCGGCCGATCCGGACCAGACCCTCACCGGCACCAGTTCCGCCGACACGCTCACCGGCGGCAGCGGCAACGACACGATCTCGGGCGGCAGCGGCGCCGACATCCTCGACGGCGCGGCGGGCAACGACACCATCCACGGCGAGGGCAGCGGCGACAAGCTGTACGGCCGCGCCGGCGACGACTCGCTGTTCGGCGGCGCCGGCCGCGACCGGCTCGAAGGCGGCGACGGGCACGACACGCTGGTGGGCGGCGCGGACGACGACATGCTCTGGGGCGACGCCGGCGCCGACTGGCTGCAGGGCGACGGCGGCAACGACCGCCTCACCGGCGGCGAGGGCGACGACTTCCTGGTGGGCGGCGCGGGCTCCGACATCCTGGTGGGCAACCTCGGGCAGGACACCTTCTGGTTCCAGTCGGGCAGCGGCACCGACCGCATCGAGTTCTTCTGGACGCACCACGACGACCGCATCCGCATCGATGCCGACGTGAACGGCTCCGGCATCCTCACGGCGGACGACGCCTACGCGCGCACCACCGACACGGCGGACGGCGCGGTGGTGGACCTCGGCGCGGGCAACACCATCACGCTGGTGGGCGTGCACCTGGACGCCATCCACGCGGGCATCTTTGAAGTGGTGTAGGAACTCCCTTCCCGCCACGAGGCGCCGCGCTCGCGGCGCCTTTTTTCCTTTTCGCGCGCCCTACAGCGCCTTCCACTCCGGGATGCAGTGGCGCGCCAGCGCCGTCACCCAGAAGGGCTCGGCGGGATCGAAGGCCAGGCCGAAGGCCGGGCTCACCAGGAAGCCGGCGCGCGCGAAGGCCTCGGGATCCTGCGCCCGGATGAATCCGGCCAGGGCCTCGAAGGGCACCGCCACGTTGCCCAGCGTCACCACCCTGGCCTGCAGGGTGACTTCCTCCAGCCGCCCGCAGTCCTGGAAGCGGTAGACCACGTCGCCATAGTCCAGCTCGTTCAGGCCCACGCCGTTGCGGCCGGACCGCCAGGGCTTGCCGCGCCCGCGCTCGATGTGCGCGCTGGACACGGAAAAGGGCGTGTCGTCGACCTGGAGGTACGGCTGGAGCTTCATGCGGGTGGCCCGCGATTATCCGCGTCGTGCGCGCGCGTGTGGACGCGCCGTTCGCACGCAAGCGGCCCGGCGGTGCCATACTGCCGCGTCGACAGCTCTCTGCCACCGCCCATGAGACGCTTCCTCCCGACCCCGCGCGCATCCTTCCTGGCGTCGCTGCTGCTGGCGGGCACCGCGGCGCTGGCCGCGCCCCCCGCCAACCCCGACGATCCGCTCCCCAGGCTCCAGGCCGTCTACGCGCGCACGGTGGCGCCCGGCGAGCAGGCGGACGCGTACCGCGAGCTGTTCGCCTCGATCCTGCTGCGCGTGCAACGCAGCTACGCCACCGAGATCGACCTGGCGGCGGTGGCCGCGGAGGCCGCCAGGGTGATCGAGAAGCGGCCGGCCGGCGCCGAGCCGCGCGCGGTGTTCCATGAGGCCATCAATGCCGCGCTGCAATCGCTGGACCCCTACTCCCGCTACCTCGATGCGCGCGCCCAGGGCAACGAGATCGACGGGCTCAGCCCCAGCTTCGGCGGCCTCGGGCTGCAGGTCGAGGCCGGGGGCGGCGCCGTGCGCGTGGTGGAGCCGATTCCCGGCAGCCCGGCGGAACGCGCCGGCCTGCAGGCGGGCGATCTGATCGTGCGCGTGGACGAACACCCGGTGACGGGACTGCCGCTGGCCGACGCCATCGCGCGCATGCGCGGCGCACCCGGGACCTCGGTGGCGATCACCGTGCGCCGCGCGGACCACGAATTCACCGTCTCGCTCACGCGCGACACGATCCGGCGGCAGGCAGTGCGCTGGACCATGGAGGGCGAGGTGCTGGTCCTGCGGGTGTCGGGCTTCAGTTTCTCGACCACGGCCTCGGTGCGCCACGCGATCGCCGAAGCCATCGCCGCGCACGCGCCCCAGGCCGTGGTCCTCGACCTGCGCGGCAACCCCGGCGGCCTGCTGCGGGAGGCGGTGGCGCTGGCCGACACCTTCCTGTCCCGCGGCGAGATCGTGTCGCTGCGCGGCCGCACCCCCAGCAACCAGCGCAGCTGGGAGGCGGACCCCGCCGAACTGCTGCCGGGCCTGCCGATGGTGGTGATGGTGGACCGGCGCTCCGCGTCCGCGTCCGAGCTCGTGGCCGCGGCGCTGCAGGAGAACGGCCGCGCGGCCGTCATGGGTCAGCGCAGCTTCGGCAAGGGCAGCGTGCAGACCACCTATGCGCTGGGCGAGGAAGCCAAGGGGGCCCTGAAGCTGACCACGGCCTTCTACCACGGCCCCTCGGGCCGCTCGGTGCACCAGGCGGGGATCACGCCCGACATCGAGCTGTTGGCTGCGAGCCGGCCCGAGCCCGCGCGCGGCGAAGCGTGGGGCCACGATCCGGCCGCGGAGGCCGCCGCGCCGGGCTCGCAGGCGCGGGTGGAACAGGGCCGGTGCGCCGCGATCTACAAGGCGCGCGACCCGGCGCTGTCCTGCGCCGTCGCCTTCCTGCAGGCGCGCACGCTGGACGCCTTCCTCGGGGCCGTCGCGCAGCGTCGCTAACCAGGCTTCACGTCGTCGCGGGCTCGCCCCGCAACCCACGCCGCGGGCCCCAGCCCGGCCGCGTTTTATTCCATCCGCCCGATGGCGGAGGCCGCACGCGTTCCCGCTGGCAAGGGGTTCTGCAATCATCCGCGGCACCCCACCCGGAGGACCGCATGAAGTACACCCTTGCCTGCCTTCTTTTCGCGCTGCCCCTGTTCGCCGCCGCGCAGACTCCGGCCCCGGCCCCGGCCCCGGCCGCACCCGCCGCGCCCGCGGCGCAGCCAACCCGTCCCGAGATCGCCGTCACCAAGGTGGACGGCACCGACAACGTCTACATCTTCCGCAACGTCAACCACCAGGCGATGTTCATCGTCACCCCGGCCGGCGTGATCGCCACCGACCCGGTGGCCTACGGCCGGCCCACCGGCGGGCAGCAGTACGTCGACGCGATCCGCAGCGTGACCAGCCAGCCGATCCGCTACCTGGTCTACAGCCACCACCACTACGACCACATCGCCGGCGGCAAGGCCTTCAAGGACGCCGGCGCCACCATCGTCGCGCACCGGCGGGCGCGCGAGCGCCTCGCGCCCATCGGCGACCCGCACACGCCGCTGCCCGACGAGGTGTTCGGCGACGAGGGCCGCACGATCACGCTGGGCGGCACCACGCTGGAGCTGCGCTACCTCGGGGCCAACCACTCCGACACCAACGTCGTGATGCTGCTGCCGCGCGAACGGCTCGCCTTCATCGTCGA
The DNA here is from genome assembly GCA_022844525.1 of Ramlibacter sp. Classification (GTDB taxonomy): domain Bacteria; phylum Pseudomonadota; class Gammaproteobacteria; order Burkholderiales; family Burkholderiaceae_C; genus Ramlibacter. The sequence continues at coordinate 1,628 of JALHLO010000026.1, read as the reverse complement.
CACCATTCCCGTCGGCCAGGTGCCCGGGCGCGGGATGATCGACTTCTATCCGGTGGAGACCGAGGAGTTCATGCGCAAGGTGATGGCGCTGGACTGGGACCGCTACATCCCCGGCCACCCCGGCCCGGACGATCGCCTGGGCACCAAGAAGGACGTGGCCGACCAGCTCCAGCTGCTGCAGACCGCATCGGCCGAGATGAAGAAGCTCGCGCAGGAAGGCAAGTGCTGGGACACGGCGGAGCGCGAGTTCAAGCTGCCCGGCTACGAGAGCTGGCCGGGGTACGCGGGGAATCTGCAGTTCATCGCACGCCGGTACTGCGGGTACTGGGGCCGGGGGACCTGAAGCAAGGACGTTGGTCGCGGTTCGGCTTCGCGCTCACCGCGACCTACGGATTCAGCCCGACTTCGCTCCCGTCGGCGGCACGTTGAAGGAGCCGAACAGCTGCTGCGGCGAGCGCGTCTCCGGCAGCACGTAGACGAAGGCGCCCTGCCTGGTCACCGTGGGCTTCAGCACGCTGTTGTAGAAGCCCGCCGGCACGTTCACGCAGCCGTAGGAGATGCGGTTGTCGCTCGCGTCCTCGGTGGCCATGCGGTCCGCGCGCCGCTCCTCGGCCGACACCTTGCGCATGCGGTGCATGGACACCGCGGCGTTGTAGTCGATCCAGATGATGTCCTCGCCCCGGTTGTTGCGGCCCGGCCGCGCCAGGAAACGGCCCGCGGGCGTGGTCTTCTCCTCCGGCTTGATCTGCGACAGCGGCTTGTTGCCGATGCCCGGCGCGGTGTGGTCGCCGACCGCTTCGCCCAGCAGGATGGGCGTGTGGCTCCTGAGCTTGCCCTGGGCGTCGAACACGTACAGGCGCGCGTTCTTCTTGTCGATCAGCACGAAGGCCTTCTTCTTCGCGTTGCGGGTGTAGGAAACCCAGTTCGCCACGTGCACGACATCCGAGGGCGCCTCCGCCTTGCCGAAGTCGGCCAGCGGGCCGGGCTTCAGGTCCTCCTTCTTCGCCGCGGCACCCTTGGCCTGCTTGCCCTTGACCGCGGCCCTGGCCGCCTTGGCGTCCTTGACAGCGGGCCTGGCGGTCTTCTTCTTGGCCTTGGCCTTCGCCGGCGCGGGTCGGGCCTTGCCTTCCGCCTTCTTGTCCGCGACCTGCACGAAGCCCGCGGGCGCGATCGCCACGGGCGATGCGGGCGCGCCGAAGCCGGGCGCGGCCAGGAGCGCTGCGCCCAGCAGCAATCCCGCGCGCAAGGCTGCTGCCAGGGGGGAAGGTTTCGTGGGGCTGGAATGGAGCGGTGCCTGCATCCATCCAGATTACGGTGCGGGCGACGACACCGGGTGCGGCGATGGCGGCAGCCGCTGTAGGAATGACCGCGAAGCTCAGTCCGACGCGGGCTTGCGCTCCTTCGGGTCGTTCTCCAGCTCCTGGCGGCCCTCGCGCGCCAGGCGGGCGGTCTCGTCCAGGACCTTGTCCTCGGAGGCTGCCGGGATCGGTTCGTCCTCGTGCCTGGTGAGGCCGTCCTGCAGTTCCGTGTCCCGCGGGTTTTCGGTGGGCATGGTGGCTCCTTGGTGAGGCCCCGATTGTTGGGCCAGCACGCGTCCTGGACATCGGATGCCGAGATCGGAAGAGCAC